>NZ_JAAGPQ010000016.1:0-114875 GCF_017104985.1 Paraburkholderia sp. Ac-20342
CATCCGCACCTCGTCAAAAAATGCAGGAATTACGCGTTAATATGCCTGCTTCCTGCAATTCCCTCAACCCCATTCAGAGCGCAAAGCCTTGCACCATAAGGCTTCGAGGATTGTTCAGGCTCGACTACCAAGGCAAAGTGATGCTTCATCTTGGAGGTGTCATTTCGTGACACCTTTTGGAGTGTGCATTTATTAAATTGAATATGCCTAAAGCGTTATGAAATCACTCGTGGATCTTTTGCTGCTGTTCGCGATTGTTGTTTTTTTTCTCAGAGCGGCATATCGCAAATCGACCCGCGCCGACCGGGTTGCAGAGGCAATTCCAACGCTGGCGCAGTATCTACAGAAGAATCCGCAGTGCAAAACGAGGCGTGGAATTCAGTGCATTGTTTGCAATTCAATGAGCATCAGAAACTGGGGCTATGAAGATGCGCACGATTCACGTCGCCTTTTCAAATGCAATCAGTGCAATACCACGCTCTACCGTACTGAAGACTGGTGATGAGGTGGTCGATAGACCAATTCTGGTCCTATGTGCAGGCGTCTAGCGCAAGTGCTGTGGTGTCCAGCCGATTGATCTAGTAGCCGTGGGGCTCAGTACCCGCGGATCCGAGTAGCGACGTCTCCTGCAGATCCAGCCACATCACGTGCTCACGAGCCAAAGTATCGGAGATGCGATGTCGCTTTGCCAGACGATACACGGCTTGTCGTGACGCCCCGATAGCTGCAAGTTGCATCTGACGTTCGATCGTGCGCTCTCTGGCAAACGTTTCGGCTGAGTGTTCTGTGGCATCTTGACCTGCCTGGCGTTGAAACTTCGCCAACAGGCTTTCTGTCACACTTGCACACAGGGCTGAGTCCTCGGGATGCTCGGTGATGAGACGCTGACGTGTTGCTACCACGCTCGCAGACGCCGCTTCAAGCATGGCAGCCCGCACGAGTTCTCGTTCGTGCGATACCGGGTCCGCAGCCGTGGAACTCATGCTCCGCAGCAGCGGCGGCAAGCTTATGCTTGCAACGATCAGTGAAAGCAATAACACGATGGCTGCCAAACAGATAGCAAGTTCGCGAGCAGGAAATGGAGTGCCATCAAGCAATGTAAGAGGTAGCGCCATGACGCCTGCCAGCGTGATAGAGCCCCGTGCACCCGCCAGGGACATCGCGAGGATGAGGCGTCTGCTCACCTTTGCCCGAGGCTTGCCGCGGCGCTTTCCTATAAACTCCTCCAGCTTCAAAGAAATAACCACCCAGACCAGCCGAGTCAAAATCAAGCCCAGGTAAATCACCGCGGCATATACGGGCAACCAATACAATTGTTCAGGCCGCCCGCTTTCCTTTGCCGCCAGGGCAAGGTTGCCTAACAGTGCCGGCAATTGCTCTCCGAGCAGTACAAACATCATCCCGTTCAGGGTGAATTGCACGATTGTCCATATCGTTTGACGATTGACCCGGCCCGTTGCCGGCAGCCGGCCCGACATCTCGACATAACTCATGCAGATGCCTGCCGCGACTGCTGCCAGAATTCCAGATGCTCCGGCCCGCTCGGCAATGGAATAAACGACAAACGGCATAACCAGGCTCAGCAGTACATCGCTGCCCGGCTCGACCCCAAATCGCCGTTGGATAACCCCTTTCGTGTACATCAGAATCGCGGTAACACTGACTCCTATGGCGATACCTGCTGAGGAAATCCACAAGAACGATAACGTCGCGTCCGAAAGCGAAAACGCGCCTGTCACAGCCGCCACAACAGCAAAGCGAAAGGCGACCAGACTGCTGGCATCATTAAAGAGCGCCTCTCCTTCCAATATGGTCATCATCTTTCGCGGGATGGGCACCCGGCGGGCAATCGCCCCGACTGCCACTGGGTCCGTGGGCGAGAGGATGGCCGCAATGGCAAATGCAACAGGCAGAGGTATCGAAGGAATCATCCAGTGAATGAGATACCCCGTACCAACTACCGTTAGCAACACCAAGCCGATAGCCAGTTGAAGAATTGATGAGACTTCGCGTAATGCCGCAACCTTCGAAACTCGCCATCCATCCAAGAACAGCAACGGCGGCAGGAACAACAGGAAAAAAATCTCCGGCTCAATCTGCACTCCGCGCTCGAACACCGCTGCGATTAGCACGCCGAGAGCTATCTGCAGGAACGGTATCGGAATAGAGATAGGTAGTACACGTACCACGATGCCGCTTAGCATGACTGCGGCCAGCATGGCGATGATGATCGTAAAGGTATCCATTAGGCTTTCTTGGCTGGCATCAACACGCCGGCCCCCATCACGTTGAGAATTTAAAAACCGCTATGCAGGGGATTCATCAATTGAGAGGTCGAAATAAAAAATACCTAAGAGGTGGATTCAGTCATCGTAGCGAGCACGGGTCTGGCAAGCGGGATATCCAATTCTTCAATCAATTCGAGTATCTGCAAAAGCAAGGCCTCCTGTATCTCGAGAAACGTCGTATAGTCTTTGGTCAAGACATAGGCTCGCAAATCTACATCGATATGGCCGACCGCGATGCCCACACAACGAACCCGTGGCCACCCGTCCGATTTCTCAATCGTTTCTTCAGCAGCGGCCAGACGCCGTATGCCCTCAAGTAGCTGACGGAGTTGATCGACAGAAGTATCGAGTTGCACCGAAAATCTTTGCGCTACCAGGCATTTGTTGCGTCGGGTGAGATTCTCGATCTTCATTTTGGCAAGATCGCCATTGGGCATCGTGACGAACGTCCCGTCCAGCGCACGAATTCGAGTGGACCGGGTTCCCACCGTTTCAACCGTTCCCAGTGCATTATTAAAGCTGATGGTGTCGCCGATGCGAAAGGGTCTGTCCGCGAACAACGCGATACCTCCGAAGAGGTTTTCGATCGTTGATTGCGCGGCCAGTGCAAGGGCAATACCGCCGACGCCAATGCCGGTAACGAGGCCATACGCGGGGATGCCAATTTCGTTGGCACCGTAAATGAGAAAGCCTCCTGCAAGACAGATCGCGGCAATGCGTGCAGTCAGACGAAGCAGATGGCTATCGAGGGTATTCCCTGCAATTCCAGGCTTACTAATGACGAGGTCGGCTAACAGGAGGCAACCGATCCATGCTGCCCAGGCCGCCAACCCATACCAAATCGCTGTGGCAAGCAGGCCCTCCCCCATTGCAAGAAGCCCCGCAGGGTTGATATGGGCGATGAGGAGTTGCACGCTCAAGTAATAGATGCTCAGGAACATAGTAGGCAATGTAAAGTGCCAAGCCAGTTTCTTTACATTGCTTGCGTGACGGCTCTGAGTCTGAACCACACGAACCCAACCGTAGGCAAGTGCCAACATCAATACCACAACACACGCTATCGCGATAAATTTCCAAATAGGGGTATTAAGATAATCCGCCTTCAGTGAGTCGGGGATGTGCTTTCCAAGCCAATCAGGGATAAAGGGTCCCGTGGCATTGATATACTCCAGGTGGAACAATGGGTAATGCCGGGGATGGAGTACCGGTAGATGCTGCATCCGGATATAGTCGTCGGCGAGAGCATCGATGCTATTAGTCGTGACGAGATAGGCGCCCGTATTGGGACCGCTCGTAACGCGAGCAATCTGGATATCGGTGCCAGGGATTTCCCAACTGGCAGGCAGGCCTTTTTCACCGGCGACCACCCCGGGTATTTTTGTCAGATCGGGGGCAGGCAGTCTGATCAGGATATCAGCAAGATAGGTAAGTGCTTCGTCGCCGACCTTGACTCGGCTGGCCTCCGGCACGGCGCTCAAATCAAGGAGCGTGCGCAAGCGTCGGAATTCATAACGAAGTTCGCGAAGATTGCCGAACGTTTTGTCGTTGGTATAGGCTCGATACAGGCTTTCGAGTCGCTTCGCGCCGGAGATCAGAGAACCGTACGTCTCGCTGGGACTGGAGCGATTGATAAGCACCAACGGGCTTTCGTCTTGAGCCCATATCGGAAAAGCCACGAGCAAAAGGCCGACCAAAAGACATACACGTCCGAGCAGGCATGCTATCCCGGTGCGACAACTCTTCACACTGACCATCTGCCCTTCCTTTTCTCGTTATTGCCTACGTTGTTAATTCCTGAGCATATTGCTCATTTATTGATTTTGCATTACTCACTTCACTGCAAATGCGGTGTTCATCGTCCAACGAGTTTAGAAAGAGAACTGTAAGAACTCGATAGCACGTGCGTCATTGGAACAGTCTTAAACGCGTCCAAATCCTGGCACAAAGCTTGAATATCAAAGCTCGTATAATTCATTCCATCGCTCCCTCGCACAAAGAATCTCTTTCCCTCAAGATCTGAGATACTCGTCCAAGAGGTGAACTCAGTTGGAATGCCTGTAAGAGCATGATCTTGTATGTTCAGATGATCACTCCCTTGATTCGGGGAGTCAACAGTGATGCCTCGCGGGCGATCAAAATTGTTCATAATATGCGCGACCATCTGAACCGATTTTTCCGGATCCACTTGTTTTTCTGCAAAAGCAGCATAAAACACTGCGCGAATGAAACGGTCGACTGAAGTGTCGGTGGCGGGCAGGCCTATTTTGGCAATGCCGGAGCCAAATTGTGCGGCTTCATAGTTTCCGAATTTGGCTTTGGAGTGGTCAATATTGGTCAGAAAGGTATAGTTGTTCAGATTCGTTAGGTGCCAGGGGAATTGGGGGGAATTGGTCATCACGCCCACCGGATTGTCATAAATCTCCCTGACTCCATGATGAAACTCAATCACTATGCTTTTTCCCGAGGCATCGTGAACAGCATAATGAAATGGCATTCTCAAGCCGCCCAAAATTGGCACAGCGTCCGGAATCACCTTCAAGCCAGTCAGTGCAGCCTTGACTTCATCGACATTTGAAAACTGACTTAAAACCCAGGCGCCAAGGTCTATGGCAGACAGCACGTTACATTTGGGTTCAGCCTCAGGAGCCGAGCCCGCGGCGTCAGGATAGGATTGGACACTGAAGGTGAGGCCGACACTATTCATACCCTCAATGACTTTGAGATCTGTGGCATCGCCAAGCTTTCCAGGCACAGGCGCCGTTGCGGGCATGGTGATGGCAAGGAATGGGTATTGGACATTCCAGGAAAGCGGGGAAAAGCCGTCAATGGAAGAAAACAACGGAAGCGACTTAGGAAAGAACGATATTTGATAGGGAAGCTCTATGCTTAGCTCTAACGTTCGTCCGAGATAGGCGCGCTTGGCTGCATCCAAATAAAGAAGAGAGGTGCACATAACCGTCCTTTCAAACGAAGGCTTTCTTTAGAGATTAATGAATTAGACAATAAATCCGCATTTCTTCACTCTTACGCTTTTGGGTATGGGTTGGCAAACCTGAGCGAGCCATCGGCGTGCGCTAGGGCCTGCGGGAGCCTGTGCCTTGGGAGCGTGACGTTGCAAATGCGGCACAGGTGTCGGCATGGCTAGGTTACGCACGCTTTGACTGAAGCACAACGCTTCGAGCCCAAGCTGCGACAGGCTGTCTTGATGCCACGGCTTCTCGTACTGCAGGACAAACGCCGCAACTTAGTCTGCGGCAACATCAGGCGGGCAATTTCCTCGCGGTCGCCACGGCTACTGTGATCGAGTTCGTCACGTTCGGCTTGTCGCGTCTGAACTACTTCCCATTGCCCGGCGAACAGTGCCATCAGAGCACTGATATCGCCGAGAGGGTGAGTGGCAGGTAGCATCCCCCCTTATTCTATCGGCGGAGACATTGCGTGAGAATCTTCGTCTGGTGCTGTGCGCGTGAAAGTGTCGCGTACTTGGCGTCCCGCTGCCTGGTTTATCGTCAACGCCACAAGGAAGCAGCCAATGCCGACTTCCGCCTACCAGCCTCCCCACGCGCGCCAGTTGCACCGCCTGCATAAACAACGTCTTGAACTCGGCCAGATGCAATTGGTGGAACTCTCGGTTTGTTTTGTGCACCGGAAAATTGCCCCCCCCCAAAACACCGGAATCTCCACATCCATCTCCAGCTGTCGGGTGATCTTGCGCGACGAACACACCGTCATGGCGTAGCCATACATACGCTAAAACCGTCAACAGCATCGACGGATCATACGACTGGCGCCTGGCGCCCTTCACGCGTGTCCATGAGACACCGATAGATTTGGATCGCGTCACAACCGCATCGTTCGCGCCCATGGAAAATGCTCCTCAGGCAGCCAGTCCTTCAGTGACGGTCAGCAATGGAAATTGATTGGAATTCTACGGTTTGTGGATCGTCGGCGTGACCCGCTTTAACTCAGCCTAATCCTACCGCCCACGCTCCTGGCGGTGGCACACCAGGCAACTTGGCTACCGTCGCGCGCGGCGAACGGCCGAAATTACTGTCGCACGTAGTGCAAGGCGGATTGGCGATGGCGCTTGAGTTGAACAGGTGGATGAGACGTGTCCACTTTCCAGTCATGTGGCCATTTTTCGTACCAATACGATCTATTTCTCAGAAATCTCGTACCAGTCAATAACGAAAATCAGCCGTTAATTCCTAGAATTTCGGTACCCGCTCATAAATCGGGTTGACGTTCTCAACAAGGAAGTTTTCCTGGTTGGGAAGATTCATTAATTCTAATCAGGTCCAAATTTATCCAATGAAAAATCACCTTATCGCCCTCGCTGTCCTTTCCGCAATGGGGATGACCGCAGCGCACGCGGCTCCCGTTGTTGGCGCGACCGGCCTCATCAAGTTCACCGGCCGCATCAATGCCAACGCCTGCACCGTTGCGAGCAACAGCGCCAACGTCAGCAGCAACGGCGGGAGCATCACCGTCGACATGGGTTCCGTGGCAATCAACGACCTGGGCACCGAAGCGCAACCCGCCTCCGGCACCGTCTCCGGTCAGCTGACCCAGCCTCTGACTCTGGAACTGACCTGCTCGGCTGGCACCGAAGTGGCCCTCAAGCTGACGCGCCAGGTTGCTGCGGGCAAGGGCATCGGCCTGCAACCGGGCGGCGCCCAGAACGTGCAGGTCATGCTGATCAATGACAACACCGGTACCCCGCTGGACTTCACGAGCGGCTCGGTCGCCCTGGCTGGTGACCTCGTCGGGGGTTACACCTCCTTCCCGCTGAAGGCTTACTACGCCATGGCCGCAGGCAAGGCCGCCACCGACGTGGTGACCGGTGTTGCCAACGCCACCGTGAACTACGAGCTGACCTACGAGTAAGCCGTAAACGACTCGCCTTTCAATCACTACTGCGAGGCGGGTCACGCACACCGCCGTCGGTTTGGCGGCGGATGTGTCACTTTTCCCCTGTTGTCGCCGAGGACATCCGTTTGTTCAATACCATGATTACAGCACTAATCCAAAAGTTCTTCGGTGGCAAGCCAGTAGTCCGCGCCGCATCCCTGGTATTTGCGGGCTGTCTCGCCTGGTCTTCTCAGGCAACGGCTGCGTCGACTTGCAGTAGTCAGGCTGCTTGGGGTGGTATGACCGCGTGGACTATCAAACCTCTAACGGAGAAGGTGACCGCCGGAATGGTGTTGGCCACAGCCAATGCGGCATCCCATACTTTCATCTTGAATCCTACAGAGGGCGAGTTGTTTAGGTCGGTCAGCTCCTGGTTTGGGACAAAGCCCGAATCGGAGTTCCAGACCATTCCTCTGAGAGGTGCCGCTGGCGTCGGATTGAGGGTCACGTGGGAGGCCGCGACTTCGTCGGGCGGCATTAAAGACATGACGACTGTAGATCCTGGTACGGTCATTGCGGGCCAACCAATCACAACAATGTCAGGGAAGTTGGACGGATCGGCATCCGACGTACTGTATGCCGACACCTTCAAGTTTGAATTGGTGGTGACTGATCCCGCTCTCTACGTCGGCGGCGACAAGACGCTTTCTACGGAGTCGTTTTTCTTTTATTGGACAGGCTTTGGAGAGGCCACATTCCCTGATGATCCCAACGGCACGGGTTGCATCGTCTCTATGGCCACACTGCCTCCTGGGGCCTTGGCCAATATTAAGCTGCCATACGAACCCGTTCCCACCTGCGAGTTCGATACTGCGGCGTTGAACCAGACTGTTCCGCTGTTGCCGATTGTGAGTGCTTCCGTAGCGCGTAGCAACGCCAGCCGATCTGCTGGCGCTGAAGGGGAAATGGGATTCACCCTCTCAGCGAGGAATTGTGACGCCGGCGCGAAGTTCAGCCTCTATTTCACGGATGCTCTGTCCGAAGGCAGTGAGCGGGACTACCTGCAGCAGGCCAATGACTCGAACGTCGGTATACGTATCTACTACGGAAACTCCACGACTCCGGTCGAATTCGGCCCCGCACCCGTCGGCAGCACGCTTCCCTCTCGAGCTCCCATCTCGCTGGGCGACAAGAGCGTGCCGGTAGGTGCCACTTACGATCTTCCTTTCACTGCTCAATACGTGCGGCTGCCGGACATGGAAGGAGGAGCCTCCGTCGGCGAGGTGAGCGCGAAGGCAAAGGTCACGGTCGTGTATCTGTGACTCTCGGGCAGCCGTGCTGCAAGCGAAGGGCACACGCCGGATTTCTGAAATTTCGTATGACTAATTTAACCCGCCTGTCCTGCCCCACCGCATTTCAGGAAAGGCGACATAGGAGGACAGCATGCCTATCTCAACCATCCTTCGGTATTTGTCCGCACTCGTGACTGCCGCCACTTTGACGTGGAGCGCAAGTGCAAACGCGTCGATAACGCTCAGTGGTACCCGGCTTGTCTTTGACGGCAAATATAAGGAAGCCTCGCTTGCCGTACGCAATGGGAACTCCAACATCTTGGTGCAAGCATGGATCGAAAGCAACACGCCCAATGACGAGGGCGAGTTGCCGCTTGCCGTGACACCGGCTCTGGCGAAGATGCGTCCTGACGGACAGCAGCTATTACGCGTGTTGTATGCAGGCGGCAAGAACGCATTGCCGCAGGACAAAGAGTCCGTGTTCTGGCTCAACGTGCAGGAAATACCGGAGGGCACAAATTCTGCGGGCTCGTTGCAGGTGGCGGTGCTTCAGCGCATCAAGGTATTTTTCCGTCCGAAGGGCCTGGCAGGCAATGTCGCAGATGCCCCCGGCGCGCTGACATGGAGCATTGCTCGCGAATCCGGCAAACCAATGCTGCAGATCACCAACCCGACCGCTTATCACGTCTCATTGAGCAACATCTCCGTCGGGGCCGGCAAGCGCCTACCTGCCACCATGATCGCACCGGGCGAAACCGTCCGCCTGCCGTTCGATGGAGCGGGTTCGAAACTGACTTTTTCGAGCATCAACGACTATGGCGGCGCCGACAAGTTCGAAGCCACGCTCTCCGACAGCAGCCCCGTCACGGCCCAAGCCGTGATCTCGTAATTTTTGACGGTTTAGGTACTGCCATACGGCCCTGCCGCGCAAACCTGCTTCGCACCAATCCCAATATCGTTCGCCTGGCGCGATCCGGATCTTCCGGATCGGCCGGCTAGTACTCGGCTGCGCAAGCCGCTGGCGACAAGTTTTATGAAAACAACCAAGCGATACTCCTGCAGCCGCGCCGCCGCGCTTAGCGCATTGGCCCTGGGCCTGCCGATCGGCGCGCAATCTGCGGAGAGCACCGAACCGCTGCGCGACCAGAAGAAAGTTGTCCTGGCGTCGGCGAATACGCAACAGCCATACAGCCTTGCTTTCATGAACGGGCTGCGTGCTCCGGTGGACGTCAAAAACCTGCTGTCGGGCAGCGATGTGCTGCCCGGCACCTATCGGGTGGACCTGTACCTGAATTCGACGTTCGCCGGTCGTCGCGATATCACCTTCCTGCAGGATGATGCGGGCGGTGAGCCTTGGCCTTGCTTTTCGATCGATATGTTGCAACAACTCGGCGTGTCTTCGGAGAAGATCGAGGTCGATGGTAAGCCGCTGCGTCCGGTGCAATGCTACCGGCTGGGCGAGCTCATCCTTGATGCCAAGGTCATCTACGATCCGGCCAGTCTGCGGCTGAACATCAGCATGCCGCAGATCTACCTGAATGCGGCTCGACGTGGCTATATCGACCCTGCGCTGTGGGAAGACGGCGTGCCCGTGGCATTTGTGAACTACAACGCCAGCACCATGCACAACTTTTCATCGTCCAGGGGCGCGTCTTCCTCGCAGCAGACTAACGTGAGCCTGCGCATGGGCGCCAACCTGGGGCCGTGGCGCCTGCGCAATAACTCGTTCGTCTCCTCGGGCGGGTATCAAGGTACCCAGTTCACCAGTCAGAACACGTACGTTCAGCGCGGGTTCAGCGGTATCAAGAGTCAACTTGCGCTGGGCGAGACCTACACACGGTCCGCGCTGTTTGATAGCGTGCGCTTCCTGGGCGTCACCATGGGGTCCGACGAAGCCATGCGCCCGGATAGCGAACAGGGCTACGCGCCCGTGATCCGCGGCACGGCCGAATCCAATGCGACGATCGAGGTCCGGCAGAATGGCTTCCTTATCTACACGACGACGGTGGCGCCAGGTCCGTTCGAGATCACCGACCTTGCTCCGTCAGGTTCCAATGGCGATCTGGAGATAACCGTCATCGAGGCCGACGGACGCCGCCGCGTGACGCGCCAGGCGTTCTCCAGCCCCCCGCTGATGGTGCGCGAAGGCCGCATCACGTATGACGCCGCCGTCGGGCAGTACCGCGAAGCCTATCGTGGCACCGATCGGCCTATGTTTGCCAGCGGCTCCATGCTTTATGGCCTGACCGGAAACCTCACCCTGGCAGGCGGCGCCCAGCTCTCACAGGGCTATCAGGCTCTGTCCACGGGAGTGGGGCTGAACACGAGTGCGGGCGCGATATCCCTGGATGCGACACATGCGCGTAGCGATGCAGCCGGCGACAAGGCCTCTGGCACGCGGTGGAATCTGCGCTATCAGAAGTTCATCGAAGCCACGAACACGAACGTATCCGTCAATTACCAACAGTCGTTCAGTCAGGGGTTCCGCAGCCTGGCCGACCACGTTCAGGCGGGCAGCATGATCGATGATCGCTACCGCTACTTCGCGAGCGCTGCCCAGGTGAAATCGCGCGTGGACGGCTACATGTCGCAGAACTTGGGCAGCAGCAGCCGTTACGGCAATCTGTACCTGAGCGGATCGCACTCTCGCCTGTGGGACGATTCACAATCCAGCAGCCTTACCGTCGGATATAGCAATTCCATCGGCCCCGTGAGCTACAACCTGGGCTACACGCATTCTCGCAACGTCAGTTCGCAGGTTTCCCGGCAGCGCTACTCCGACGACGTTGTGTCGTTGTCGCTGTCGTTCCCGCTGGGACGTGGCAGCAATGCGCCCCAGGGCTACACAGCGCTGAACCGGCAGTCGTCCGGGACTTCGGTACAGGCCGGGGTGACAGGCCGCCTACCGACCGAGCAGGACATCAGCTATTCCCTGGCAAGCGGCCGAGACGTCGATGGCGACGCCAGCGGATCAGCGGCGATCAGCACGACCACGTCCGTGGGACGTCTTAGTGCGTCGTACAGCCAAGGCAACCAGTTCCGCTCGGGCACGCTATCGGCCAACGGGTCGCTGGTCGTGCATGAAGGCGGCGTGAACCTGGGGCAGTCGCTCAGCGATACCTTCGCGCTGGCCAAGGTGGATCCGCCCGTGGCGGGCATTGCGGCATCCAGCTATTCGGGCGTGACGACGGGAAGCAATGGCTACGCCATCGTGCCTTCGGCAATGCCCTTCCGGGGAAACTGGATACAGATTAGTGCACGCGACGTAGATACCGACATTGAGTTCGACAACGCCACCCAGAAGGTCGTCCCCACGCGAGGCGCAGCGGCGCTGGCGACCTTCAAGGCCGACACTGGTCGCCGCGTCCAGTTCGAGATCGTGCAGGCGGACGGCCAGCCCATTCCGTTCGGCGCTACGGTCGACAGCGTCGATGGCACGCGCCTTGGCATTACGGATCCGCGTGGTCGCGCACTCACGATGATTACGGATGGTAAGGATTCGGGCAAGCTCACTGTCCGTTGGGCGCAGTCAGTGTGCGAAGTCCCATATACCCTACCTGCCCGCGAAGGCGGCGAGTATTACCTGCGAATCCCCGTGACCTGCGATCCTTCGGCGCCCGCGCTTCGTCGGGATAAGCCTGCTGCTAGCGACGTCGGCTAACGCAGTCGGTTATTGGGGTGAAAGTATCGGGGGCGGTCGCTTGTCGACCGCAGTCAAGAGTCCTGAGCATACCTAAACGATGGTCAGGCCAATGCAATGCGAGTCTTAATTCTTTGACGTCACACAGGGGGTGATGTATGGGTGAGATAGGTTAGAAGATGAACAGATTTGATGTGGTCCTCTTGTTGCTAAGCACAGCGGCCTCCGAAAGGTTTGATCTTTTTCTTAGTTTATACGGCGCGTTGACTCGGGCGGGATTTCATACGTCGTTCGCCACGCATCCGATTGACCTGCGCAAGCCGAACACGCGATTGCGCGTCGTAGTTGTCGATGGCAATGAACACGCACAGGATTTGGATCCTTTGCTGGTGACGCGTCAGTTGTGTGACCAGCATACGTTGCATCAACGTATCATTTACGTAGCGGGTACAACGCTTGGGGCTCTCAACCAGGGATGGAAAACCGGTGCGGATATGGTCGTGCGCGAGAATGTCCAGGGTGCTGTCCTGTGCGACTTGATAAGCCATCTAGTACGCAGTCCTTACCAAAGGACGATCCTCAGAAAGCGCAGCATCTCTGAGCATGTAAGAGAGCCCTGACAAGCGTTTTCACCGCTCGTTACGGTCGTACTTCCCGTGTGCAGCCCGCAGTTTCGGAAGGTTGTTGTCCATCTTGTAGCGAGGCTAGTAGCGTTTTCGCAAGTTCTGCCACGCTCTCCTGGCTGCCGTCCACTGGTGTGCTATCCAGCCGCTCGACGATCCGCTCGGCCTGTCTTGCCAGGTGAGGCGCTTCTCGCGTCGCTGTGCTCAATAGGGCATCGCACAGCGCTTCCACCGCATCTCCGCAAGCTCTTACTCCATGCTGCGAAATTGCCTGTGCTAAGACAGCACAGCGCTTAGCCACCTGTTCAAAGCCAAAGACGCGGCATGCGCCCTGGACGGAATGCAGTTCGGCCAGCAGGATCGGTGCGTCATCCCGGCGCGCACCTTCTAGCATTTTCTGCACCGCATCGAGGCAAGACTGCCTGTAGGTATGCCAGGTTTCTTCCGCCATCGGCCTGCCTCCCAGCAATCCGTCATCCGCCGTTCTGGATCCTGTCCAGCGCAGCCCGGCAACCTCGGCGAGCGCCTGCGCCAGATCCGTGAGAGATAGTGGTTTTCCCAGCACACGCGCCATACCGGCACGCTCACCTTCCTCGCGCTGCTGTGGCGTCACGTTGGCCGTTGCCGCCAATACCGGCATCCGGGGCCAGCGCTCGCGGGTCTGTCGAGCCAGCGCAAAACCATCTTGGCCGGGCATGGACAGGTCGGTGAGTAATACATCGAACGTCTCACGTTCCAGGCGCTCGAGCGCCTGTTCCGCATCCTCGACGGTGACGGCGTCACAACCGATCAGTCCAAGCTGCTCGGCGAACAGCCTGCGATTGACGGGGGAATCCTCCGCGACGAGCACCCGAAGGCGCTTGTCTAAGGTGACACTAGGCTGGTCCCGAACCGCTAATGCATGGCCCTGGAGCGCGTAGCGCAGTCCATTTACGAGCGCCCGCATGCCGTACGTGGTTGCGCTGACCAGGCGTCCGGACGCGACAGGCTGCGCGGGGCCGCCCTCTGTACAGTCGACGATCCAGGGTGCTTCTTCCACTACTCTGTTCTCATCATCGGGATGCCAGGTCTGACGATCGCCCCAGAACACCAGCACGCCAGCATCCTCAACGTCTTCGATCGCAATCAGCGCAGGATGGCCGTAGGTCGTCACCTGCAGTCCATAGGCGTTCAGCATGCGGGCGAGCGCCTCGCGCTGTTCTGCCGCGGCGGCGACTAGCAGGAGCTTTTCACCGTCAAAGCGTGGGGCATCGATCGCGTGGGCCGACACCCCGCGAGGCAACCGCAGCTCGAAGCGGCTGCCCGCACCCGCCTCGCTATGAGGCACCAGGCTCCCCCCCATGGCGTGGATCAGCCGCTGGCTCAGCGCTAGGCCCAATCCCGTGCCTCCAAACCGCCGGTTGATTGTCGCGTCCGCCTGGTTGAAATCCAGGAACAGGCGAGAAAGCTGTTCGGTGGTCATGCCTATACCGGTGTCCTCGACCTCAATGACCACCTGTGCGCGCGCATCATCACTCGACACACGTAGTATGACCTTTCCGGATTCGGTGAACTTGATCGCGTTGGAGAGCAGGTTATTCAGCACCTGCCTCAGACGCGCAGGGTCGCTCTGCATCGGGAAGGCGACCGCCTGGCCAAGGTCTCCCGCCAATTCCAGGCCTTTCGCCCGTGCCACCGGTGCGAACATCATCAGGGTCTCGGAAGCCAACTCCAGGATGTCGAACTGCAGGTCTTCCAATACCAGCTCGCCCGCTTCGATCTTCGAGAAGTCGAGCACATCGCTGACGACCGTGAGTAGGCCGTCGGAAGCACCGCGAATGATATTCAGACGGTCCCGCTGCAAGTCGTCCAGCGGCGAATACGCCAGGAGTTCCAGATTACCCAGCACGGCGTTCAAGGGGGTGCGGATTTCATGGCTCATCGCGGCGAGGAAAGCCGACTTGGCCGTGTTTGCGGACTCCGCTGCCAGCCGGGCGTCGTGCAGTTCCTGTTCCAGGCGCTTTTTTTCGGTCACGTCGGTGAACGCCGTGACCAGTACGTCCTGGTCCTGATAGCGAGCCCGCACCATGCTGACCGATAGATCTAATCGCTGGCCGTCGTGAGTCGAAAAGATCAGCTCGTCCCTGAGAACCGCAGGCGCGAGATCCCGCACGCCAGCCCGCGCGGGTTGACTCCCGCGCTCTTGATAATGCTGCAGAAGGGTCGACGAAAGATCGCTCCCGTCGTGGGCCACGCGTTTGGCGACATCTTCCATGGTAGGGCTGTGCAGGAGCGCGCCATCCCCATTCTGTGCGATGAGCCCCAGTCCGACAGGCGCGGTCTGAACCAGTGTGCGACTAAGCTGCTCGCTGTCGAAGACGCGCTGGGATTGGCGCACCGCCGGCACAAAAACACGCCGTTTTACCAACAGCAGGAGTAGCCAGGTTAGCGCAATGACAAACGTGGAGGTGGAAAGTGTCAAAATGACCTGAGAGCGGACGCCCGCCGCGATCTCGCGCCATGATAGCGCGTGGATAAGTGTCCATCCGGTGGATCCGAAAGGCCAGCTGCTCAGCTCGAAGCCGTTGGAAAATTTGCTCTCGGACGAGCCATGCAATCCGGAAGCCTGGGCCACGCGAAGCGCCTCCGACATGTCCCGGCCCGTTGTGTCGGGACATCGCACAATCTCGGAACCGTCGCCGGCGACGACCATACACGTCCCCGAGACGCCGCTCGACGGCAGGGTAGAGACCAACGCGGCGAGGGGCATTTCATAGACCAAGGTGCCGATGGGTTGACCATCGGCGGCCTGCAGTTGCGTTGCAACACGCACCGCTTGCTGGCCTGTGAGGGGACTCTCATACGGCGGCAGCCAACGCAGCTGCGGCACGCCGCCGACGCCCGCGGCAGTATGTGCAACCGAAATGGGCTTTCCTTGCGACGAACCGAGTGCGGCGAAAAGGCTTTTTCGATCGGCTGTGATCCGTTTTTGCCATTCGCTGCCGCCCCAGGGCAGCACGGACAGGATCAAGTATCGCTGATCGGCACTATACAGGTAGACGGCGAGATCGCCGCCGTTGCGGGCGGCGATCGCACCGGTAGCCAGGGCCATTCTGCTGGCCAGTATCACATAGCGCCAAGCCTCGCCAGCATTCGGGGCATCGTCGTTGCGGATGACGAGCAGGGGGGGGACGTCTTGGGTGGCTTGCACCCGCAACACACCGCTCGGCCCCGGCACCGGCTCGCCTTCCCCGTTGTCAGCTAATGCGCTATTCCACGCCGACTCCATGTTCTGGACGTTGTTGCGTACCGTTGCGACCGCCTGCGTTGTGAAGCGCAGGGACTGGCGCACATCGTTGGCAACTTTCTCCTTCGTGCTCGCCATGTACGCGTCGACTGACGCCACCACTTCAACGAGGCTCGCGCCAATGACCGCTGCGGTTATGGCTGCCCCGCCTCCCATGACCAGGATCTGCTGATATCGGCGCAAGCGGGCTAGGACGTTGCTGGAGTCAGTCGTCGGCATATCGGTTGTAGTCACTGCGGAGGCTCGCACGAGGGCAATGAACTGCGTTCGCGCGATTATGACGCGCCGCCACATCCTGGGGAAGGGGGGGCGCGGGCCACATACTGTGTCGAGAGTGGATGTTTCGCAAGGAATCCTATGAAAACTCCCACAGCGCGGCGTGACTACCAGTGCTCGATCGTGACCCTAGAGCGGATTGCTCAATCGCTCCACCGGTACTGGTGCGGCAGCACTGGGGGTTTCTACGATCTGAGTATTGCCAATAACGGCTCAGTCTATCGCGTCTTCATGGCGCGTTGCTCCGAATTCCTTCCGTGCCGGCGCCACCTGCGCACTCCAACCACTCTTCGATCGTGTCCAGCAATGGTCCTGCGGCAGTCAGATCGCCCTGCGCTGCGATACTCGCTTCGGCCTGGCTCGCAAATCTGCTCAATTCATACTCGCCGAAGACGGCGGGTATGCCGCGCAATGCATGCAATTCTGCAAGCAGCATGGGAATATTCGCCGCAGCCCTGCCTTGCTGGATCCTGCCCAGCGACGTTTCGCAGGCCTGGCCATAGATCTCCCGCAGATCTCCTCTGATGGGGTGGCCTCTCAGCGTTCCCCTCGAATGCACCTCCACATGCAGGGCCCGCTCACCGGTCACTTCGGACAACGCTCCGGCCAGGTCTTCGAGCGCCATCGGTTTACTCAACACGACGGAAATGCCGGATTGCCGGCACCGCGTCCGTTCCAGCGCTGTGACGTGCGCGCTGGCAGCTATGGTTGGCATAGTCGGCCAGCGCGCATGTGCCTGTTCCGCCAGCGCATAACCGTCCAGCTCTGGCAAGGTAAGGTCAGTCAGCAGAACGTCGAACGTGGCCTTTTCAAGGTTAGCCAACGCCTGCGAGCCGTCTGGCACGGCGACCGGATCACAGCCCAACATCCTCAATTGATCCTCCAGCAGCGCGCGGATTACGCCATAGTCCTCCACCACCAACACGCGCAACCGTCGCGCGAAAACTGGGTGTCTCAGGTCCGTGCCCGCCAGTGTCGCACCCTGCAATTTGTGACGCAGGGCATCAGCCAATCCCTTGAGACCGATGGTCGAGACGCGTAGCAAACGCCCTATGGCCAATGGGTCAGCGGGGCCGTCCTCGACGCAATCGATCACCCAAGTGGTTTCCTCGATCACCCGGTTCTCCGCGTCGGCGTCCCAGGCGGAACGTTCTCCCCAAAGCACGACGGCGTCAGCCGTCTCCAGCGCGTGGACTGTCACCTGGGCCGGATCCGCGAATGCATGCACACGCAGTCCCCAGGTGAGCAAAGCACGCTCGAGATGAGAACGCCAAGCGGCG
The DNA here is from genome assembly GCF_017104985.1 of Paraburkholderia sp. Ac-20342. Classification (NCBI taxonomy): domain Bacteria; kingdom Pseudomonadati; phylum Pseudomonadota; class Betaproteobacteria; order Burkholderiales; family Burkholderiaceae; genus Paraburkholderia; species Paraburkholderia sp. Ac-20342. The sequence goes on from NZ_JAAGPQ010000016.1 coordinate 17,537, forward strand.
CACGCGGATAGTAAAACGACATGCTGGCCGTCGAAGCGCGGGATACTTCCCACGCGCGCGCCGTGACTTAGCGGCAGGCTCAGCGCGAACACGCTGCCGTCGCCCGGCGCGCTGCGCGCCGACAGCGTTCCCCCCATGGCCTGTGTGAGCCGGTAGGTAAGCGCTAGGCCCAGGCCCGTGCCGCCAAAGCGGCGGTTAATCGTGGAATCCGCCTGGTTGAAGGGGCGAAACAATCTGGACTGCTGCTCAGGCGACATTCCAATTCCTGTATCTCGAACGTCAACAGTCAACATATTCTGTTCGCTATCGATGGATAGCTGGAGTGCAACCTCGCCCACTTCGGTGAATTTGACCGCGTTCGATAGCAGGTTGCTAATGATCTGGCTGAACCGCGTCGGATCCCCCGTCATCGGCAATTCTGTGACTTCTCCCAGCCATGCGTTCAGCACCAGCCCTTTGGCGCGGGCAACGGGCGCAAAGACCCTGATTGCGTTTGATACCACCTCCAGCACATCGAACTCGATCTCCTCCAGCCGCAGTTCCCCTGCTTCGATCTTGGAGAAGTCCAGGACGTCATCGACGATGGCCAGAAGGCCATCCGACGAGATACGTATCGTCCGCAGGCGGTCTCTCTGCACGGCGTCCAGCGACGAGTGCGAAAGCAACTCCAGATTGCCAAGCACGGCGTTTAGCGGTGTACGGATCTCATGGCTCATCGCCGCCAGGAAAGCCGACTTAGCCGCATTCGCAGAATCGGACGCCTGGCGAGCCTTACGCAATTGCTGGTCGAGCCGCCTCTTCGCGGTGACATCGGTAAAAGCAGTCACCAGGACGCTTTTGCCCAGGTATCGCACACGGACCATGCTCACCGACAGATCAAGGCCTGTGCGATCGTGTGTTTCGAATTGCAGGTCCTGGTTGAAGATTCCTTGCCGCCAGGTAACATCGTTGCGGGCGACGCGGGCCGAATATTGCTGCAGGCACGCGTCCGACAACGCATCCTCGGCAGGAGCGATGCGCCTGGCCAGTTCCGCCATGAGCTGGTTGCGCACCAGCACCTTGCCCGAATCAATCGAAATCAAGCCGAGGCCGACAGGAGCCGTGTCGATCAGCGCCTGGTTGAGCTTCTCGTTTTCGTAGACGCGACGTGACCATTCCAGCAACGGTCTAAACACGCGAAATTTTAGGGCGATCAATAGAATCCACATCATGCCCAGCGTGGGCAGGGTAATCATCAAATCTGCGAAAGCATCTTCGCTCGCGGCTGCGGCCAGGTTGCGGGAGTCATAGGTGTGGACTAGGGCCTGACCATCCGAGAGGCGTCTCGAAATCAGGAACAATCCGTCCTCGTATTCTTCTTGCGGCTCTGCCCCCGCATTGGATGCAAGCCTTTGCAGAGTCTGCTGCGACGGCGCGCCCTCCGCTACGTCACTTTGACCGGCCCTTGTAGCAATCGAGCCGTTGCGGCCGACAATCATCGCTATCCCCGGCGTTCCGCTGATCCTGGCCGGGTCGATTAGCCCCTGCTGCCCGTGTGCCCGAACCAGATCAAATTCCAGCGTGAACGCACGTCGCTGCGCCTCCACATAGGTGTCCAGATTGGACCATACGCCCAAACCGAGGATCAGCAATGCGATGAGGGAACTGATCAGTCCCCCGCCAAAAAGCAGGCGGCGCTGGAAGCGGCGAAGACGGGTGAGGATGCTGGGATTGCTGTCGATTACCACGCGTGCTGCGGAACCCATTTATAGTCCCGTCCTTGGATTAATTTGATGAAATTATGTTTACAGGTGGACAGTGATCAATAGTTCGCGGCATAGTTTCGTATAAATCCTATCGACTGCGGGTTTAATTTCGGACTGGAACGAAGCTATTGCTCGGATAGGGCACCGATCTTGTAATAATTCACACGGTTTTTCCCGGTTTGCGCTACATTTAAAATCGCCAGCTTTTTGCTCGATGACAATGGTTCGGACCGCCGCTAGCTATGAAGATCCACATTCTGCTCGCTGATGATCACCCCGCCGTGCTGTCGGGCGTCAAGCATGAACTGCAATCGGTTCCCACGCTCGTCGTTGAAGGGCTGGCGCGCGATTCCGGACAGCTCGTCCACCTGCTTGACACCGTGCCCTGCGACGTGCTGATTACCGACTACGCTATGCCAGGGGGCGCCAATGGAGACGGCATCGCCTTCATCTCCTACCTGAGACGCAACTATCCTGATCTAAAAATCGTGGTGTTCACCATGTGGGACAATCCGGCGATCACTCTCGAACTTGCCAAGCTGGGAGTGCATTCCGTGCTCGGCAAGGTCCAGGAGACCCGGCAGCTCATCTCGGCGATTCATGCGGTGTATGCTGGCGCGCAGTACTTCCCCCACGACCCGGCCAACGGCGCCTCGACCAGCCATGCTCGGGGTGCCCGTATCGGTCCTGACCTGACCAAACGCGAGATTGAAGTCGTTCGTATGTACGTATCCGGTTTGTCGATCAACGAAATTGCGGCGCAGTTGAACCGCTCCAAGCAGACGATCAGCTCCCAGAAATCCAGCGCGATGAGAAAACTCGGCATCGAACGTGATGCAGACCTGTTCCGATTCGGCTTCGACATGGGCGCCGTCACGGCTACGGAAGTGCCCACGTAATGCATGCTTTTGGCCAGAACCTGATGCTCGGGATTGGCCTGGCCGGTCTTTGGATGGCAACGCTGTCGCGTCAGTGCTCCACACCGCGCTGAGCTTTTGACTGGACCATGCGCAAATAGGCGTCGACCTCCATCGGTTTTCCCAGGCCATATCCTTGTCCGAGGATGCAGCCCATCGCTTGCAAGCGTGACGCCTGTTCGGCAGTCTCGACGCCTTCGGCAACCACTGACAACCCTAGCTCCCGGCCCAGGCCCAACGCCGCCGAAACCACGGCGTTTGCGGCGAGATCCGACGTCAACCGTTGGACAAATGAACGGTCAATCTTGATCTCGTCAAACGGCAGACGCGTCAGCCGGTCGAGCGAGGACGTGCCCGTGCCAAAGTCATCCATGCTTAGGCCAAAGCCGTGTGCGCGAAGCCGTTGCAACCCGCGATTTAGAGCCGTGTTGTCGGCAAGCGTTTCGTCCTCTGTGATTTCGACGGTAATCAGGTTGGGTGATACGCCCCACTGCAACGTCCGCGATTCCAGGCTGCTCACTGCATCCGGCAATGCAAGCGTCGACACCGATGCATTGACCGATATGCGCTTGAAGATTCCCATCCTCATCAATTGCGCCTGAACCCCCAGTACGCGCTCGGTCACCAGGTGAAACAGCATCGGTGCCATGGCGAGACGGGTAATCGCCGGCACGAAATGCGCGGGCGGGATCTCGCCCGCGCTGGGATGGCACCATCTCACCAAAGCTTCCGCGCCGACAATTCGGCCGGAGCTCAACTCGACCTGGGGTTGCAGGACGATTCGCATGTCCTGCGCGCCAAGCGCCATGATGAGTTCGTCATCGGTATAACGCGACACCAAGGCCTTGTGCGGCGCCGGTAATTGAGGCCGCTCAGCGCAGCGCAAAAAAGCCTGCGCCATGTCCTCCCCGTCCGGCGCTATCTCAATCACCGCCCCTGCCGCGCGCAGACCGGCCGCATATGTGTCTAGCGCACGTCTCGGTAGGTCGCTGATCCAAAGCACCGTCGGCATGCCGTCAATGCGATGCTTCCTCGCATCGTCGAGCAATCGGGCCGGGACGAGTAGTCCCTCGTACTCTGCACCGGTAACCTCGCATATCACCAGATCAATGTCGCCTCCGCGCACTGCCGCAGTCAGACCGTTCAGATCCAGGCTTTGCAGCGAACGAAGCGTTCCCTGCTCCATCAAGGCGTTTAATGTGTGCGACGCGCCGTGCAAGGGGCCGAGGGTGATCGCGTTCAAGCCTGAAGCACGGCCTGGCATGTAAGGAAGCGGGGATTGAATCATGGTGTATGTCTCGCAATTGACCATCGGGGGCTCAGCGGGCGCAGGATGTCGTGCCAGAGCGGAAGCGCGAATCTGCGCGGCCTTCGCACGAAGACCTGGCCGATGGACAGTGAAGGTAGTAAAGGGATGGGCACACAGGCGCTTTGCCGCCATCGCACCGGTCACATGCGCGGCACGGAACGATGTGCTCGTGGCATGGCTCGGAATGTCCCGCCCCAAAGAGCAGCCGGCACCCCTAACCCTCCTGCGTGACCGTCGACTCCTGACTGTCGTGATCGACCAGCGCGGCAGCGTCGCTCAACAGCCCGGTTTCGTGTGCAACGCGAAACAGTTCCACATCTCTCTTGATGCCAAGTTTTCGCATCGCGCTCGTCTTTTGGGAACTGATTGTCTGTTTGGAGCGGTTGAACTGCGCCGCAATTTCGTTGATCGACACGCCGGACATGTATAGGCGCATCACTTCTGCTTCGCGACGGGTTAGCTTCGAGAAGGCCTGCCCAATCAACGTAGCTGAGCGAAACTTGGGGGAGAAATAGGTCGCGCCGGCATATACGGAGTGAATCGCGGAAACAAGGTGCCCTAATGTGTCCGCTTTACTCAGCACCGAGTGCACACCGATCTTCACCATCTCCGCAACCATGGCGTGGTTGTCGATGGACGTAAACACGATAATTTTCAAACTGGGGTAAAGACGGCGGAGGAACATCAGCATCGCCATACCATCGCCGAAATTGCCGCCAGGCATAATGTAGTCAGTCACCAGCACGTCGCAATGCTTCTTTGCCAGCAGCTCGAACGTCTCCGTTGAATTGTTGGCGGTGCCCACGATGGAAATGGTGTGAAAGTCCGCGAGTTCGTGTTTGACACCCATGATCAACGCGGGATGATCATCTGCAATAATGAGGGAGATCTTCATGGTGCATTCCGCCCGATGGCTAGTCGTGTCCGTGATGCATCCACTCTAATGTCCATTCCCGCGGGCGGGTTTCGTACTCGTCTATCATTGAGTCAAAATCACTAATACCAGTACGAAAATTGCCAAACTGGCCATAAAACCAGCCTGTGTGATATCCACGCCCATGCTCTCCATGAGTGATGGCAGCGCAATGCCAACTATGCGCAGATAGTCGGCACCAAGTGCGACGGCTAGCGTGAAGTAGTCGAGCATCACCCAATGAAACGTCGCGACTGCGGACTTGTTGACCAGTATCCGGAAGTCAGCCTGTCGCGGTCGCATACGCCGTGAACCAGGGCATGAAGCCAGTGCATCGGATTCGCTTTCCGTGGACGCGAAGGCAGCTCGGTTCATCTGCTCAGCTTCGCGCTTGTTGATTTTGGCGCGGGTACCCAAGGTGCGCGCACACGAGCTGAAGCGAACGAGCTGCTAGACAAAACGATCAGCCTGATCCGCGAAGCGCAAGAACACTCGAAAGCCATCTTGAAAGCCGAGTGGCAGCGTGTGAAACAGGAAGCTTCGTACCCCGAAGTGTTGATGTCGACAATTTCCAAGCCTTAGCGATTTTCCTTTGGCCACATATCACGACCGCCCCCTTCCCGGAAGTGGCCAGTGACCACAGGCCCCCGGGCCTTTCATACAAGGCTCGGCTTTCTTCTCTTACAACTCCCAACGTATCGCCGAGTGCTCGAGACTTCTGTGTTTCCTTCCCAATGCCCCTACGGGCATATCCCAAATCTGCCAGCTTGGACTGTCGCGCTAATTCAATAGCGTTTATTGCAAAGTTCGCCTTTCTTCAGCCTGCAGGCCGTCCATCTGCGCAGAATAGGAGAAGATGCCCGCGCAATAGCAGGTGTTGCCGGCCAAAGCCAAAAGGCGACCTTCAAAAAAAAGCGGACTTTATTCCTGTTGCTCAGAGAGCATGGTCGAGGCGATCTGACCCATTATTTTTTCCGCTCTTCCCACATCGGTTGGACGGCCGGATGGGATCCAAAGCGTAAATGGCGAGGCGTGCACGCTCGCCCGCCAGGTCTCGTATTTGCCGGTTTTCCGAAATAGTGAAAGGGAAAAAGGCTCAAGGGAAGGACGCGCAAGGGGAAAGGCCCTACCTGGAAAGGGGGGGAAATACGCTCCGCTTCAGATTTCTCGGGCCGTTCAGACGTGTCACGGACCTCTGCCGGTTCCCGTCCCTTTAGGCCTCAGGGCAAAGACGGACACCCCGCGCATCGGATTGTTGATGGCGGGAAAGCACCCTTGGCGTTACATCAGGAGTTTCAGAAAAGGAAAAGGCCACTGAAGGTCAATCTACCGGTACACGCATGTTCCGACTGCTCAAGAAGAAGCCCGCCCCGCTCGCCTCCACTCAGCCTTTACCGGTACCTGCCGGCTTCGTACGCCCGGAATCGGCGGATCGGTTGTTAGGTACGCAGCGGCGCCAGATGCTGTTGGAGCACATCTGGCAACGGACGTCGTTGTCACGCCAACAGTTTGCCGAGCTGTACCAGCGCCCGCTCGAGCGCTACGCGCTGCTGGTGCAGCACCTTCCTGCATCCGAAAGCCACCACCATGCCTATCCTGGAGGAATGCTGGACCATGGTCTGGAAATCGTTGCCTATGCATTGAAGCTACGGCAATCGCGGCTGCTACCCGTTGGCTCTACGCCGGAGGATCAGGCCGCCCAGGCGGAAGCCTGGACGGCTGCGACGGCCTATGCGGCGCTCCTGCACGACGTGGGCAAGATCGCAGTCGACATCCAAGTAGAACGGGTCGACGGCGGCACGTGGCACCCGTGGCACGGCCCGATGACACAGCCATACCGGTTTCGCTATCGCGAGGGCCGCGCCTATCGCCTACATAGCGCTGCGTCCGCATTGTTGTACCGACAAGTGCTGGATACCGGGATCCTCGATTGGCTCAGCGATCATCAGGATGTCTGGGAGCCGTTGTTGTACGTTCTGGCAGGCCAGTATGAGCATGCTGGTGCGTTAGGAGAACTGGTAGTCCAGGCGGATCAGGCTTCGGTAGCGCAGGCGCTGGGCGGAGATCCGAGCCGGGCGCTTGCCGCGCCCAGGCATGCGCTGCAACGCAAGCTGCTGGATGGATTGCGCTACCTCCTCAAGGAAGAATTCAAGCTGAATCAACTGGAGGCCTCCGATGGATGGCTGACGCAGGACGCGCTCTGGCTCGTGAGCAAGACCGTGTCGGACAAGCTGCGAGCCCACCTGCTGTCGCAGGGAATTGAAGGTATCCCCAGCAGCAATACCGCACTGTTCACCATTTTGCAGGACCACGGTATGGCGCTGGCCACAGTTGATGGCAAAGCAATCTGGAAGGCAACCGTCACCGGAGAGAATGGTTGGTCGCACACGTTCACGTTCCTCAAGCTAGCCCCCGCATTGATCTGGGACAACTTGGGTAAGCGTCCTCCTCCATTTGCGGGCACGGTGGTCCCAGAGAACGCTGCTAGCGAAACCCTGGTCGAGCCAAAGTCGGATGGCGATCCGGGGATGGCTTCGGCCTCGCCTACTGCTGACGCGGTGGACCCGGTTTCCGACCTTCTTTCCATGTTCGGAACTCCGGAGGAGGCCGCCGCTCCGCCATCGTCGCAGCAACTACCGACCACTCTTGCGGGAGCCATTGCGCAGCCGGTAGAGGCTGTGGAGATGCTCGTGACGCCTATGCCTCACAACGAGAGGCAAAGCACTGAAGAGGCGGCTCGCGCACCAGCAACATCCGAGCCACTGCCTTCAGTCGTCATGCCATCTGGCAAACACTTCATCGCCTGGCTGCGGCTGGCTCTTCAAACTCGCAAACTCGTCCTGAATGACGCGAAGGCACTTGTTCATACTGTGGCCGATACGGTGTACCTCGTGAGCCCAGGAATTTTCCAGCGCTATGCGCAGGAGTATCCACGGATTGCTGCGCTAGCCAGGGAAACACAGTTGCAGGACTGGCAATGGGTACAGAAGCAGTTTGAAAAGCTGCAGATACATCGCAAGCAAGCCAATGGGCTGAATATCTGGACATGCACGGTAATGGGGCCACGCAAGTCTCGCCAGCTTCACGGCTACCTGCTAGATCAACCGTCTGAGCTTCTTGATGAGCTGTACGCCAACAACCCGTACTTGTCGGTGAAATCAGATGCGAAAGCCCCCGGCGCCCCGATTTCAGATACCGACGACGCGCGAAGCGCAGGCAATTGAGTACGCCAGTTCCATTTGCTGTCGAAAGGCAGAAAACTGAGGATGTTCTGCAAGAACAATCTGTTATTACTGAGGTCGGAGGCAGCCATATGGCCGTGTCACTGATATTGTTTCAATCCCAGGACTGTGAGTACTCGCGATTTCTGAATAACTCAGAGAGCCCGGCTACCTGCTTGAATCGCAACACCTCCTCCGCATCCATGCCGAGCCGCTGGGCCACCATCTCATCGCTCCAGCCTGCTTTCAGGAGCGTTACGACCACTTCAGTCATGGGCTGAACGCCGTGAATGCCGCGGGCGCGATTGTGGCGTATTGTCGCTGCCATGCGGTCTGCCAATTCGACGCGCTCGCTGCGGATCTTGACCACAGGAAGGTAACCATGGAGGCGGGTCTTAATCGGCGGCGACGTTTTACCGACTTTCTGTCGGTGAAAGCCATCGACCACGACACGCTTACTGCCTTCCTGATGAGTCACGATCGGCTGGGTGAAGCCGTCTACCTCGATCGAATGCTGCAAGAGCTTGACCTCGGGAGGTGCAACGGCGTTTGGATTGTAGTCATTTCCCACGACTAACGTCGCAGGCAACCACTCGACCAGGTCGACCGGCTCACTAGCAAACGGACTATAGGCGTGCAGATTTCGGCGCAGGGAATTGAGGGTCTCAACCTTCTCCGCTAGCGGAAGTGCCGCTATTTCCTGGAACAGGAGTTCGGCGCGTTGTAGCAGACTACTGGACATGCTGTTCCCTCTCAAGAGTTACCCATTTTCCCCGTGTGCTCCGGACACAGAAACCGTATGGTTCAAGCAGCGGAATCGATGCAACGAACACCCGAGTCGTGCAGTGCAGTTCATGCCGGTCCACATAATCGAGGACGTTGTTGCGAAGCGCCCTGAACAGGCCGCAGCCGCGAGCCTCGGCTCGGACATACCCCTCGCGCCACATCAGCGTGTCGCCTTTGTGCTCGATGCTTGCGAAACCCAGCGTACGGTGCTCACGCTTGTGTTTGGCGACGAACCATCGGTAAAACGGTCCGTCATTTAGCGGGTAGCCACCACACTCGCGACGTACAGAAGGATTTGAGAAGAACCAACCGAGCGATGAGAAAAAGTGAGCCTCGTCATCGATCGAACGCAGTTCAGACAACTCAAACTCCACTGGCGTCGTCATGTGTTGATTCTCCTGTTTTAGCCAAGGTTTGCAGGTCTCGCTGCGAAACTCCAAACGAGAGTGAGCGAGCCATATCCTGCTTGAGTAATGCCATAGCAACGCGACGCCACGAGGGCTGAACCTTCTTGTTCTCCAGCGCAGGGGTACCGGCGTCCGGCCATTTCTCAAGGGGATAGCCGTTGTCTTTCCACCAGAGGACGAAGCGGTGGATTCGTCGCAGATATACCTGACGCATGGGCTGCGGCATGCTGCACAGCAAGAACTGGCTGTACTTGCGCCAGGAGTCGAACGAGGTTGGCAAGCCTAACCCGCCGCGGTAGCCAAGAAATTGTTGTCGACTGTAGCGGGCTGCGTAGTTGGCGCCGGCGACGCGTTTTACGATGCGAAACCAGGTCTCAGGCTCAAGTTTGTGGAACAGGTCCAGCCCCCTGCGCTGATCATCCCCGAAGGGTTGGCAAATGCGCATCTGCGAAAAAGGCACACCGGCACGGTACATCAGGTCATATACGGCGTTGTACTCTAACTGCGCATCACCGACGTAGCGCCACAGATCTTCGAACCGCCAGTCGTAGATCGGGAAGAACGTGACGCATTGGTCTCCGGCCTGCAGATCCCTGGTACTCCAATGTATGGCCAAGTCATGCCCGGGAGGCGTCCAGGCGCGCTTTTTTACCCTTGGCCCTTTTTTGACAGCCATGTAGCGGTTTAATGACTCATCGGAGCGGATACCGACAAGAAATGCGGTGGGTACGTCTTCCGAAAGCCAGGCGTTGAATGCGGGGAAGAACTCCTCGAATTCCATTCTGTACCGATAGAACGGAAAACGCGCCGGATCACTGATCACCGATGGGTGGTCTGGCAGGGGACGCACCCATTCATTCTCACGACCAGGCTCCCAACTGCACCAATAGGGCTCAGAAAGGCTTGAGGCATTGCGCAAGTTGATCGGCAGGCAAATCCACCAGGGACGCACCTCTTCAAGATCGAACATCGTCGTGACATGGTCGATGGTCGCCTTGTACTGTCCCTCTAAATCAATGAAGAGCGCGTGCACGGGGAGCCGATTTAGTTCACGGGCAACTTCAATCGCGAGATGCAGTGTGACGGTACTGTCCTTGCCACCGGAGAACGCAACGCAGACACGCCCGAAGTGTTCAAAGACAAGACGTAAGCGTGCTTTAGCTGCGTCATAGACATTAATACTCTTAAAATTCTTTGCCACACTCACTATCTCGCACGAATAGATTCAATATCTCGTACAGCCCGACTCACTAAGAGGCACCCCGTCAAGTCCGGGCTCTCATCTGCAATAAGCCTCAAACTGACCGTTGGCGTTGAAAAGAGAAGAACGCCAATTAAATGTTCCTTCTGGAATTGTCGGTGGAGCATAAATTTAATCTACTACCCTGCCTTCCCTTATCGCCAAGTTCGCTTTTACCGCTTAGGCATAGGACATTTCATAACCTGCCAGGAAAAGTTTCATTAGACAAAGACGAATAACATAAGATCGATGGTGACGCCCAGGAGCAGAAAATCCGGAGCTGGCACCTGAGAGAACTTCTTCGCAGATCGTAAGGTGGATCGTTATTGAAATGAAGAAGATGTATCCCGAAAGATTGTCAGATTCTTCTGATAGCGCGGTTCGCCGGAGTAGAACAGGACTGGTATGGAAAGGAGGCAAGTGCGCGCGAGCAAATATTGCTCCTCCCCTCTAGAGCCGAGACACCATGGGCGTCACCTTAGGCCTGCCTGCCAGGGGCGGAGGTCAATGCATCACTTGCATGCGCGAACCAGCGGATGGCGTGGCCAGGCACGTGAAGGGGCCAGGCGAGTACTTTTGACGAGCTTGGCGGACGAACGGTGATCCTGGGGAACGGACGACCGCAAGACAGCGCTACTGGGAGCGCTACGACGAAACGAGCACTGATCCTGGCCGATTGAAGGAGACACCCTGCGCAGGCACTGCCGGGAACTATCTGATCGTTTTATCAGATAGTTCAGAAGAAAAATAGGATGAATTCGGCGAGATTTCTTCCACATTCTTCAGTACGGTATATAAAGTCAATCTCTTCAAGACCAGCGGTGGCCCTAGCTATGTCTAATTATCGCTCTATTGGTGAATGGACGCAGCCGTCTGTAGACGGCAAAAGAAATTGGGCTACGTCCTTGGAGGCTAGCGTAATACCTCGTTGCGCACACAGGACTCGGAGTTTGACCCCCGTTTGTCTGGATGTCGTAACCCACGCGTGATGGAGTTCGGACTCGATACTTTTGTCCAAAATAAGGGTTTCCGCCAAAGCGAAATTGGACATATGCGCAGGATCATTCAATCAATTACATTGATGCTTTTCCTGGTGCTCGCCGGGATAGCGGTCGCTTCACCTCAGTCAGGTACGTCTGCTCCGGTCGAGCTAGAGCTGTTCAGTACCGCTCGAGCCGAGTCCGTAGAACTGCCGCTGTCTGACGAAGATTGGCGCTATTTACGACGCAAGGGTGAGTTGCTCGTAGGCGTCACGGAGCCCGGCTTGCCTCCTCTTGAGGTTGCTGGTTCCACGGACTTCAAGGGGATTACAGCCGACGTTTCTACTTTGCTCGGCGAACAACTGCACGTCAAAGTGCGCATACTCCTCTACGCCACGCGTTCGCAAGCCTTGAATGCCCTGCACGCCGGCGAAATAGATCTGCTGTCGGGCGCCTCCACCTTGCGTGACGCAAGCAATAGCATTGTCCTGTCGACTCCCTATGCCCATGACATCCTGGCAATCTATCGTCGTCCCCAAGACACCAGGACCTATGGCGAAGACTTGGCTGGGGCAAAGATTGCCATTACCGATGGATATATCGATGAAAAGGTCCTAAAAGGTGCGTTTCCGAACGCCAGGTTTCAGACCTACGGGTCGGCCGGTCAGGCCATGGCTGCCGCCGCCTTTGGCGAAGCAGACCTCTACCTGGGCGACACCCTGACCGCCCGCTACCATATCAATCACAGTTACTTCAACTACATCAAGATCGAGCGCCTGCTAGAGGTGCAGTCCGATGGATATGGGTTTGCCATCGATACATCCAATACCACCCTCCGTCGGGCTGTCAATACCGCGTTGCATACACTGGGTAAAGCCAAGCTTGATTCACTGAGCCGTCGTTGGGTCGGTGGTGGATATGACATTCCGGAAACCGAGTTGAAGTTAACTCGGGATGAAGAAACCTGGCTTGCGGAACACCCGACAGTAACGTTGGCGATTAGCGACGATCAGGCCCCCGTCGCTTTCGTAGACAGGGAAGGCAACTTCAATGGAATTGCTGCAGACGTTCTCGACCTGGTTGCTCAGCGCACCGGCTTGCGATTCGAGATAAAGCGCATCGACAACTCCAGTTCGCTGATCAGCGGGGTCATCGATGGCAAGGCGGACTTGAGCATTCTCAGCAGAACGCCCGAGCGGGATGCCTTCATGCGCTTTACTCCGCGCTTCATGACCAGCACGTTCGTGTTGGTTTCGCGCGAAGCTGAGACGGCGCAAGCCAGACGACTGCGAGATCTCCAAGGCAAGCGACTGGCGATCACAAAAGGGCATGCGTGTTACAAGGCGATTGCCGCCAAGTATCCGGATATACAACTTATCGAGACGGCAACATCTCTGGATTCGATGCGCGAGGTCGCAGCGGGGCGGGCCGATGCGGCTGTGACAAGCTTGATCCGGGGACGCTACTACATATCCAAACTCTTCGAGGACACTCTGGTAGTTAGTGGCATCGTTGACAACGATACCGCTGTGAGCAATTTCGGGATGCGTCGTAGTGATGTTGAATTGCAGTCGATTCTGAGCAAAGTCATTCTCGATATCCCGCCGGAGGAAATGAACTCGATTGCTAGTCGCTGGCGGCCAAACCCGGCGATGACCGGACAGACTTGGTTGGATCACCGAGAGGTCATCTTCGCCATCATTCTGGCGTCTATCGCGATGATTGGCGTCTTCGTGATCTGGGCGCTAATTCTACGGCTGCAGATCGCTAGACGGCGGGGGGTCGAGAAGTCACTGAATGACCGGCTTCAGTATATCCAGATCCTTGGCGACGCTACGCCGCACCCAGTGTACGTCCGCGACAGGGAGCTGAAGCTAACTGATGCGTCACGCAGCTACGAAGAGGCTGTGGGCGTTAGTCTTGACGCTCTTGTCGGCAAGACCGTCATCGACGGATCATCCAAATTTGGCGCGGCGCATGAATTGCACAGTGCTTACCAGAAGGCGCTCGAAAGGAACGAACCGATTCGGGCGCGGCGATTGGTCTACATCAACGGCGAACGACGTTGGCTCGATCATTGGATTCAGCCATACCACGACGCTTCCGGCATGGTGCAGGGTCTCCTTTGCGGGTGGATGGACGTGACCGAGCAACAACAATTGACTGAGACCATGGAGAGTCTGGTCTGTGAGGTCGAGCAAGCCCGCGAGCGTGCCGAGCAGATCAGCCGCGAGAAGACAAACTTCCTGGCGACGATGAGCCACGAGATCCGAACGCCGTTGAGCGCGGTAATTGGAACTCTAGAACTCGTTCAGCGACAGGCCGATGAGGGAAAACTTGATCGCCCAGGTATTCAGGTGGCACATGCGAGTGCCAAAGGTCTTCAGGTGTTGATTGGAGACGTTCTGGATATCGTCCGAATTGAGTCAGGGCGCTTGAGTCTATCCCCAATGCGTGCCAATGTCCGAGACCTGGTTGAATCGGTGGCCCTGGTGTTCGAAGGGCTGGCTCGCCAGAAGGGATTGAGTTTGGCCCTCGATCTCGACCTGGACGCCAACATGCGAGGTGACGTATTGATTGACCCGACGAGGTTCAAACAAATTCTGTCCAATCTTGTCAGCAACGCTATTAAATTCACGACGTCCGGCTCTGTGACGATCGCGGTACAGGGGCGCGCACAAGACGACGCCAGGGTTCATCTTGAGGTGGCGGTCATGGATACCGGAATCGGCATCTCGCGAGAAGATCAAGAGCGTCTTTTTCATCCCTTCACCCAGCTCAGAAAGGCGAATTCGGATCACGGCGGGGCGGGCCTTGGTCTTGCAATTTCGCGTTCCCTGTGCGAGCTGATGGGAGGCAATTTGAACATGCGCAGTGCCCCGTCCAAAGGGACTACTGTGACTGCAAGCTTTGTCTTGCACCACATGGATAATGCGCTGGTAGCTACCGTCCCTGACGCTGGACAGACCGTCTCGAATCCCGCTCCTCTTGAGCGGCAGAGTCTTCAGGTACTTGTGGTCGATGACTATGGCATTCATCGGCGGTTGCTCTGCCAGCAGTTGGAGTTTCTCGGTCATAGGCCCACTGCCGCAGAACGCGGCGAGCGAGCGCTTGAGCTGTGGAGAGCGGGCTGGTTCGACGTGGTTATTACGGATTGTCAGATGCCCGGTATCCAGGGAACAGACCTCGCCAAAGCAATCCGGTGCGAGGAAGCCGCATCGGATCGATCATCCTGTGTGATCTTGGGCCTTACTGCGGATGCTCAGCCTGAGGAACTCGCACGTTCTCTCGCGGCTGGTATGAACGGCTGCACCGTGAAGCCGATGGGGCTGGACGCGTTAAGAGACAGGCTTTCTACTATCAAGTCCAATGGGCACGTTTCGCCCTTTGCGCAGAGCAGTGAGTGTGACATCGATACCCATGAGATGCCCGACACCGCGCTCAGAGGTATCGAGGCCCTTCGGGCGGTCGCCGGCAGTAATCGGGCAAGGAGACTTGCCTTGGTTCGCGAGACGATCAAAGCCATGGAAGATGCGCTGCAGAAGCTTGATCAGTTGGAGCCGCGTGCGCATGAATCTGAGATCGCCTTGCTCGCCCACCAACTGCTCGGTGTTGGGCGAATGCTCAACCATGCGGAGTTGGTCCGCTGTTGCATTGCCCTGCAGAATGCGGGCACGTCGCAGTCGCCGCTCACAGAAGAAATTGTCTCACAGATGCAAGACCTGAAGTCGATTCTGACGGCGATGTGTGATGGGTACTTGCAATACCTGACGGCTGCAGAGTCGGAGCACAATCCACTACGATAGATGAGAGCGTCGGGCCGGCACGCAATGCGCAGGGCCCGTCGAGTAATTGCGTGGCTACTTACAAAAGCGGTATCGCGGTGACCGACTTGCCTAGATTTTCGGCTTTACTTTTCCTTGGCCGGGTATCAGAGATTGATGGCTGCAGGTGTCGTGCTGCTGTTGGAACGACAATTGTTGCCTCAGCAGAACGGATAGAGATGCACCCACGTCGAGCGCATTCTTCTCCCTGAGGAGAGTCGCAATGCGGAGCACCCGCGGTTTGTTTTTGGGCAGAAAAATTGAGCGGAAGGTATTCCAGGGTCTCGGAAGGGCCTTCCAATAGTACGAGGCACCACTCAGGCGCAGCAGTTTATGGAAATCATGATCGTGGGACCAATCTTCTGGAATTGCCAGGATCTCAAAGCGAGTGATGAGGTCCTGAACGACAACAGGATTGAGGGAGTGTTCGTAGAGTTGGCCTTCGAGCGGGATCTTCACGCCGATTCGTTTGGCGATGTACCTGGCGGCGCTGAAGTGGTGGGATCCTCCGCTGTTTCGAAGATAGAGTCGACCGTCCCACTGACATCGGCTGAAGAAATCACCACCAGATGGGCCCTGTAGGATTCTGATTTCATGATGCGCCAGGTTCTTGTCTAGCCATATTCGGTCAATGGAGGGGATCATCTCCCGCGAATTCGTTTCTACCAGATCGTCTAACGAGTTGAAATTGGAGAGGTTTGACTTAGACGCGCTCAGGCCATGTACATCTTGAATGTCACAACGCCACGAGTCGACCCTAGAGGTGAGCGCGAAGTCGGCCAGTAAAGACAAGGACGTACTTTCGTAACCGTAGCGGCTACGCTTCCATCCGTGAACCGTTCCCGGTTCTTCTCCATGAGAATTGCATCTTGCGCTCCCCCATTCGTGCCACTCGACCAGGTCGGCGAATCTGACGCTGCGATCGCGGGTGATTGGTGTTGGACATGCTGGCAGCTTTGCAAGGGTTGCCTTGAATGTAGCGAGACTCCCCATCTCAGCGCCGATGACATTTACAAGGAAGCACAGGATTTTTTTCATTTGTGCTCGCTGAGGCTAGGCGTCTGCGAGACATCTTTTGCTATCCCTGCGAAAACACTAATCAAGGATGTCTACGTCAGGCCAGCCGTACTGGTGTACGCCATTCAAGGTGGCCGGATCAGGGGTACGAGAGCGGCTAGATCGTCTCAATACCATTGCGCTCGGCGACCTTGATAAGGTCAACCATGGTCGGGGCATTGAGCTTGCCCATCAGGCGTATTTTATATGTGCTCACCGTCTTGTGGCTAAGCATCAATGTCCGCCCAATTTCGTGGTTATTCATCCCTTTCACAAGCAAGCCGAGAATAGTCATTTCGCGGTCAGTAAGGCCGTCGAGTTCGGAAGCTGTGCCTTCCTTTTGGGGTAAGAGCTCCTGGACTCCATCACGAAACATGTCCGTGACCACGCGCGGGAAATAGGAGTAGCCGGCGAGAACGGCTTTAACCGCACCGGATAGTTCATCAAGTCTGTCGTCCTTGCACACGAAACCAGACGCACCAGCTTGCAGGCAACGCATTGCGTAATTGCGGGAGTCACTAGCGGTCAGCACCAAAATGCTCGCCGCGAGCGTCGGGTTTCGCAGTCGTCCGATCACGGACAAACCATCAAGGTTGGGGATTGCCAGATCAAGGATTACCAAATCCGGCTTGTGAGTGCGAACGGCCTGAACACCATCTGCGCCTGAATGACACTCAGCGACGACTTCGCAACCATCTCGTTCCAATACAACACGTACGGCCATTCGCATAAGCGGATGATCGTCGATAATTACAACACGTGGAACCATCGTTTCTCCCCGCACAATGTGGCCTTGTTCTTCAGATTCTTGCCCGTCATTTTACGAAATAGCCGAACTCAAAAATATAGGACTGGATCGATTTTGGAGATGATTGGGATGGCTCGCTGAGAGCCACGTCAAGGCTGTCTTCCCGGCCTCAGAGGCCGGTTGTGGAGGTCGTGTCGTAGTACGGCGCGCTTCTAGACCCTGTGTCCTGAGAGTGGCCCGTGAATGAGGTGGCATTGATCTCCCCTTGCGTCTGGCCGTTAGGGTACGGCCGTAACGTTGACTGGATCTGCGAACTTGACGATAAGTCTAACGATAGCGGTAAGTGCAGAGCGTCTTCGTGCCCTAGCCGATCAGACTAATTAGTTGATTTGCAGCACCACTACGAAGGCAGCTCGAACTGGCGAAGCAGACCACCAGCGTGCTGCAACTGCCAACGAAATCCGCGTTCTGGCAGACCGCATCTACGCTTCCTCGGCCCCGCGAGAGGTCCAAAGACCCTTGACTCTGGCTTTTGTACATCCCGGTCCCCATCTTCTCCTTGCTTGCGACTGTCTATCAGTCGCCGCAGGAGCAGGCCGGGTAACTTTCGCAAAAATCGTCGGTTCTTCTCGCCGAGCAAACCTGTCTAGATGGGCGTTCCACTTCCAGCCGAGGGGACTTTCGATGTCCGACGTTCACTCGCAGCGCTCCGCAGTTTCCGATGCGTCTGCGCATCTGCAGTCCGCCACCCAGTGACACCCCGATACCATGCTCGTCCCCCGATGAGTCGCGAGCCCCATTGGCGCGCGCATAGACGGTCTGCGTCTTCACGCCAATCTCGATAGGGCCACTTTCGATGCGATCAACGCTGCCCCGACTCGTCATAAAGTGCTGTTGTTCCGTGGCCTGCTTCAATGTTCATTGGCGTACCAGATTCGGCTTGCCCTGAATGGCTGTAGATAGCATTCGACAGAACGTGCTGGTCGACGAGGATTGAAAGACGGCCTAAACAAGTAGATAATTGAGGCCTTTCCCTCGTCTCGAATCGGGGGGAAGTGTTTATTTATCAATATGTTGAAGGGCGCTTGCTGCTATCATCACCCGCTCCACTTTCCGGCTGAACATTCAGCGGAATCCAGCAAGAGCCGCCTCCCTGAAGGCGGCTTTTTTGTAGTGACATGGCGGACGGAGCGCGCCGCCAGCATCGCTGGCCATCCCGCAAGCCGCAGCGCGCTGCATATGCCGGATCCGCGCTTGGCCGCACCGCGCGGCGCGCATCGGCGGCAAACAGCGCACGGCTCGCCACGCAGGCCGTCAGGCCCTCACCCTTGCAGCACATCGACGATGATCCACGATCCCAACGACTCCGGCCTGCCGGACGAACTCCCGGCGCCCAGCGGCAACCACACGTCCCATGCGGATAGCGCCGACAACACGCTCGACGACGCACACGACACGGAAGGCGCGAGCCCGGAAGAAGCACTGCATCGCCGCCGCATCCGCAGCTTCGTCACGCGCGCGGGGCGCGTCTCGACCGGTCAGCGCCGCGCGCTCGACGAGTTCGGCCCGCGCTTCGTCGTGCCCTTCTCGCCGCAGCAGCCCGACTGGAGCAGCGTGTTCGGCCGCGCGGCGCCGCGCGTACTTGAGATCGGCTTCGGCATGGGCGCGACCACCGCGGAAATCGCGGCGCAACGTCCCGGCGACGATTTCCTCGGCGTCGAAGTCCACGAGCCCGGCGTCGGTGCCTTGCTGAAGCTGATGGGCGAGCAGTCGCTCGCGAACATCCGCATCATCCAGCACGACGCGGTCGAAGTGCTCGAACAGATGATCGCGCCGGACAGCCTCGACGGTGTGCATATCTTCTTCCCGGACCCGTGGCACAAGGCGCGCCATCACAAGCGCCGGCTGATCCAGCCGAAGTTCGTCGCGCTGCTCGTGTCGCGCCTGAAGCCGGGCGCGTATCTGCATTGCGCGACCGACTGGCAGAACTACGCCGAGCAGATGCTCGAAGTACTCGGCGCCGAGCCGCTGCTCGATAACACCGCCGACGGTTATGCGCCGCGGCCGGACTATCGTCCGGTGACGAAGTTCGAGCGGCGCGGTTTGCGGCTCGGCCACGGCGTGTGGGATCTCGTGTTCCGCAAGCGCGGCGCGGCGTAAAGCAAACGCGCGACGGTCATTCGCCGCCGGCAACGCAAAAAGGTCCGCATACGCGGACCTTTTTTACATGGCGCAAGCGCCGGATAAAACGAAATCGCAAACCGCGGGCGATAACCCTCAATCCCCCCAGCCCAACCCGCCGCTATAACCGATCAGCAGAATCAGCAAACCGAAGCCGATCCTATACCACGCGAACACCGTGAAGTCGTGCGACGCGACGTAACGCAACAGCCAGCGCACGCAGATAAACGCGCTCACGAAGGCGGCCACGAAGCCGAGCGCGAAGCTGCCGAGCGCGTCGGTGGTGAGCAGGTGCCAGTCCTTGTACAGCTCGTAGGCGGTCGCGCCGAAGATGATCGGAATCGCGAGAAAGAACGAGAACTCGGTGGCGACGCGGCGCTCCAGACCGAACAGCATGCCGCCGATGATCGTCGAGCCCGAGCGCGAGGTGCCCGGGATCAAGGCGACGCACTGTGCGAGACCGACCTTGAGCGCATCGAGCGCGCTCAGATCGTCGATGCTGCGCACCCGCACCGCCGCTTCGCCGCGCGCACGCTGGCGCGCCTCCGCCCACAGGATCACGACGCCGCCCGCGACGAGTGCGAACGCGACCGGCACCGGCGAAAACAGCGCCGCCTTGATCGACTTCTCGAACAGCAGGCCGAGCACGATCGCCGGAATCGTCGCAATGATCACGTTCAGCGTGAAGCGACGCGCCTCGGGCTTGCCCGGCAAGCCCACGATCACGCTGCCGATGCGCCACCGAAACTCCCAGCACACGGCGAGAATCGCGCCGAGCTGGATCACGACGTCGAAGGTTTTGGCGTGGTCGTCGGAGAAGTCGAGCAGGCTGCCGACGACAATCAGATGCCCGGTGCTCGACACCGGCAGAAACTCCGTCAAACCCTCGACGACGCCGAGAATCAGCGCCTTGCAAGCCAGTAGCCAGTCCATCCGTGCCCCTTTATCGCGGTAGGTTGTCGCAACGATCGGGGCCCGCAGGTCATCCTCGGCACGCGCGGCCCCATCGGCCGCGCGTGCAGGTCATTTTTCGACGATCTGCACGCGTATGCCGTTTGTAAGGATTGTGATTGTACCGGGTTCGTAGTGGACGCCGGCAAATTGCAGCTGCTCGGGCTTGAAGGTGTAGATCGGATAGTTGGTCAGCAGCTGCGTCGCGAGCAGTGCGGCCGCGGCGTTGATCTGCTGCGTATAGGCCTGTGCCTGGCCGTTCACGCTGACGTTATCGACGCTCGGCGATTTGAGGATCACCGAGCGGCTCGCCGGGTCGTACGCGAGTTCGCTCGACAGCGTGAACACGCCGTCCACCGGCTGTTGCAGGAACGGGCTCGCGAAGCGCGCATCGAGCTTCACCGAGACGCGGTTCGCATCGGGCAGCATGCCCACCACCGGGTTGCTCAGCGCGACGTCGAACACCTGCGACACCGTGCGCTGATACGGGAACTTGCGCTGCACCGCTTCCTGCACCTGCTGCTGCGAGAACGTGTAGTGCGACGGGATGAACGGAAACGTCGGGCTCGCGCAGGCCGCGAGCGACACGGTGATGCCAAGCGCGCCGCAGCCGGTCAGCGCCGCGCGCAGAAAGCGGCGCCGGGTGGGCGCTGCGAGTCGGGTCATGCGAAATCTCCTGGGGAAGGCTGGCGGGCCGTCGGCTTGGGTGGGCGGATGCGATGAACGCGGTTTCCTGGTTTCTTGATTGAGTATCGAAGTGAATAGCGGAAGCGAGCAGCGGGTCGAACGAAGCGCGCCACGCGCTACGAAGCGGACAGCGCCTGCGGCCCGGTCAGCACTTCGAGCCGGGTCAGCCATGCGAGCGCTGCGTCGCGATTCGCGCCGCACATTTCGAGCTGCGGCTGCAGACCCGAGCAGCACGCGGGCCGCTCGGGCTGGCCGAAAATCGCGCAACGCAGATCGTCGCCGAGCTGCACGCAGCGCACGCCCGCGGGCTTGCCGTTCGGCATCCCCGGAATCGGACTCGAAATCGACGGCGCGATACAGCACGCGCCGCAATCGGGACGGCACGCGTGCCCGGCCACCCGAAACGGAGATTCGCGCGTCGCGGGATCGCTCGCTCCGACACTCGCCGACCCGGCGCTATTCAAACCTTCCATCACGTCATTCCTGAACTCGAAAACCGGCACCGCATTACCAGACCCGCATTGTGCCATCGCAATCCCGTGCGGCCTTTTTTGCATTTTCGCGCGGGGTCTGAGTGGGCTTGAGCCGATGCCGACGCTACGCGGCGAGCGAAAGCAACTGGCTTGCTCGTCGGACGATTTTCGGCCATAATCTGCGTCTTCCTCACGCGCGGTCATTCCGCTACGCGCGCTGCAGAATCTGCCCAGGTGGTGAAATTGGTAGACGCAGGGGACTCAAAATCCCCCGCCGCAAGGCGTGCCGGTTCGATTCCGGCCCTGGGCACCAGAAGCTGTTCCGGCGAGAGCCGAAGAATTCCGGGAAACCCCGCTAGATCAAGGTCTTGCGGGGTTTTTTATTCTTCGGCGATCCGACTTGATTCAGTGACAGCCGGTGGTATCTGGTGGTATTTTTGGTGGTATCTGGCTTGTTTCTGGGTTTTCCCAGCGGGAGATACCACCATGTCGCTCACCGATGTGCAGGTTAGGAACGCTCGCTACAACCCCGAGGGAACCGGCAATCGCCTCGCGGACAGCGATCGCATGTATCTTCAGCTCGACAAGTCCGGCGCGAAATACTGGCGGATGAACTTCCGGTTTGCGGGGAAGGATAAGACGCTCGCGCTTGGTGTCTATCCCGACGTGTCGCTTGCGGCAGCGCGGAAAAAGCGGGACGAGGCCCGCGAAAAGCTGGCGGCGGGATTGGACCCGAGCAATGTCAAACGCCTTGAGAAACGCGCCGCCAGACTGGCAGCAGCCAACTCCTTCGAGGCGGTCGCGCGGGGCTGGATGGACGAGCGCAAGAGCAGCGTCGAGCCGGCCCAGCACGTCAAGACTCTCGCCCGTATGGAAAACGACGTGTTCCCGTGGCTTGGCAAGCGTCCGATCACTGACATCGATGCACCGGATATTCTGGCCGTACTGAAGCGCGTAGACAGCCGTGGCGCTCGCTTCACCGCCCATCGTGTGCGCAGTGAAATCAGCCGGGTATTCCGGTACGGCATCAAGGAAGGACATTGCAAAGCCGACCCCGCTCGGGATCTGGTCGGCGCCATTCCACCGGCACAAACAACCCACTTCGCTTCGATCACTGAGCCAACCAAGGTCGGCGAGATGCTGCGCGCCTTCGACGGATTCTCCGGCACCTTCCCTGTCCTCTGCGCACTCAAACTTGCGCCGCTACTGTTTGTCCGGCCTGGCGAGCTTCGCAAGGCCGAATGGTCTCAAATCGATCTGGACAAGGGCGAATGGCGCTACCTCGTCACCAAGACTGAAACTGAGCATCTGGTGCCGCTTTCCAGGCAGTCGATCGCCATTCTGCGCGAACTGCACGCACTCACCAGTGCCGGCAGCTATGTCTTCCCTGGCGCGCGCGATCGCAAGCGGCCAATGAGCGAGGCCACGATCAATGCAGCACTGCGCAGACTCGGCTACGACACGCGCACGGAGATCACCGGACATGGCTTTCGTGCGATGGCGCGCACGATCCTGCATGAAGAGCTCGATCAGAAACCAGAAGTGATCAAGCATCAGCTCGCGCACGCAGTGCCGGACAACCTTGGCACAGCCTATAACCGCACAAAGTTCGTCAAAGAGCGCCGGGCAATGATGCAGAAATGGGCCGACTATCTGGATCGGCTCCGTTTGGGTGCGGAGGTCATTCGTATTGGTGATCTGCTCTAGAAATCCTGGACACAAATGAGTGTTAGTGTTTCGGAGCAATTTTCCCCATGACACGGGTGGTTGGCGATGAAGCGCAAGCAATACTCGGTGGAGCAGATCGTGGCTGCGCTCAGGCCAGGTGAACTGGGCATGCCGATGGCGGATCTGGTTCGGCCGTCCGTGTGAATCTAAACCCCGCCTTGAACACGGAAATTCTGACACCCCCACTCCGCTCAGCAATCAGGTCTGGTCCGCGATAACTTTCTCCAGCGCGCCTCCTGCACGCAACAATCGTGACTCATGCGAAGCAGGCGCGCACAACAGAAAGCTGGTTGGCAGCCCCGCCTCCCCCAACCCGTTCGGCAACGCCAACCCGCAGGTGTTCAACATACTGCCCAAAATGGTATTGCAGATCGTCTTCAGATTGACCTGTGCGAACAGATCATCGTTCGCCGCCAACGGTTCGATCGGTGGCGCGACGTGCGGCACAGTGGGCATGACGAGCAACGCGTTGCCGAGGCTCGCCCATAACGAGCGTCGCAATGCCAGGCGGCCGTGCAGCAATGCATCGAGGTCGTCCTGACGGGCATCCTTCGCCTTCATGATCCGCGCATATACCGTAGGATCAATCTGCGTGCAGGAAGGCCCCTCCAGCAGCGCCTGATGCGAGCGATATGCTTCGATGCTGGCAATGTTCCCGTGCCGCGCAATCAGCTCCCGGATGCCGGTCAATTCGGGCACGTGCTGCCAGCGCACGGTCGCGCCAGCATCCTTTGCCCGTTCCAATGAAGCGATGAAGTTGCGCCGCACCGCGGGTTCGAGGTCGTCGAGAATTGCATTCTCCGCAACCACCAGCGTCAGCGACGAGACGTCAATCGGATCGGGCTCGGGCGAGACGATGCGTTCGCCGCGCAACGCAAGATCGAGCAGATAGCAGTCGGTCACGTCGTGGGCGAACACGCCGATCGTGTCGAGCGTCTTCGACAGCGGGAAGACTTGTCGCGTATCGATCCAGCCTTCGGATGCCTTGAAGCCGACGAGACCGTTAAAGGCAGCGGGCGTTCGCACGGAGCCGCCCGTATCAGTACCGATCGCGACCGGCACCAGCCCGTCGGCAACTGCGACAGCGGAACCCGAAGACGAACCGCCCGGCACACGCGGTACGTCAATCGAGCGCGGATTCGGTGGCGTACCGAAATGCGGGTTGAGACCGAGCGCCGAATAAGCGAACTCGGACAGATTCGTCTTGCCGATCGTGACCATGCCCGCGGCAGCGAGATGCCGGACCATCGGCGCGTCCTCGACAGCCGGCGCGGCATGTCGGTAAATATTCGAGCCGGCGGTGGTCACGAGTCCTGCGACGTCGATGAGATCCTTCCACGCAACCGGCACACCGTCGAGCGGACCGCGCGGACTGCCGCTCCGGTATCTTGCGGCGCTTTGCGCCGCTTCGTGCCGCGCGCGCTCGAAACAGACCGACGTGAAGACGGCCGGATGCGCCGCCTGTTCGATACGTTCGATGACGCGTTCGGTCAACTCTCGCGCATCGAGCGCGCCCTGGCGGAGCAAGCGCCCCAGTGCCGCAGCAGTCTGCGGTCGGTCGGGCATCGGCGCCGACGTCATGCTTCGAGTGCCGCTGCGATGGCCATACCGACCTCGGTCGTACTGGCGTTGCCTGCAAGGTCCGGCGTGCACGGCCCCTCGACCAGCACGGTTTCGATCGCCTTGACGATCGCATCGTGCGCTTCGCGGTAGACACCCTGGCTGTCGCCGAGGAAGTCCAGCATCATCGCGCCGGACCAGATCATCGCAATCGGATTGGCGATATTCTTGCCATAGATATCCGGCGCTGACCCGTGAACCGGTTCGAACAGCGAAGGAAACTGACGCTCCGGATTCAGATTCGCGGACGGCGCGATACCGATGGTCCCCGCGCAAGCTGGCCCGAGGTCCGACAGGATGTCGCCGAACAGATTCGACGCGACAACCACGTCGAATCGATCAGGACTCAGCACGAAGCGTGCGCAAAGAATATCGATGTGATACTTGTCCCAGCGAACCTCCGGATACCGCTTCGCGATTTCCTCGACGCGCTCATCCCAGTACGGCATCGTAATCGAGATGCCGTTCGACTTGGTCGCGGCGGTCAGGTGTTTCTTCGGGCGACTCTGCGCGAGCTTGAACGCGTAATCCAGAATGCGGTCGACACCGTGACGCGTAAATACCGTTTCCTGCACGGCGAATTCTCGCTCTGTGCCCTCGAACATACGGCCGCCGATCGACGAGTACTCGCCCTCGGTGTTTTCGCGCACCACATAAAAATCGATTTCACCCGGCTTACGGCCCGCCAGAGGACTCGGCACACCGGGCATCAAACGCACCGGCCGCAGATTGACGTACTGGGAAAAATCGCGGCGGAATTTGAGCAGCGAGCCCCATAGCGAAATATGATCCGGTACCACCGCCGGCCATCCGACCGCACCAAAGAATATGGCTTCGCACTGCATCAACTGCTGCGCCCAGTCACTCGGCATCATTTCGCCATGCTTGGCATAGTAGTCGCAGCTGGCCCAATCGAAGACCTCGAATTCCAGTCCGATACCGAATCGCCGCGCCGCTGCCTCGAGCACGCGCAGCCCTTCGGGCATGACCTCTTTTCCAATGCCGTCGCCGGCAATAACTGCGATCTTGTGAGTTTTCATCGAAGGCTTGAGTTGTGATGTGACTGGCCGGGTTCGATCGATCCCGAAAGAAACCCAATAATAGCGCGCACAGTCGGCGATACAATCATCGTCAGTGTGACTCCATCGATTACGAAAAGTGGACAATCTTCCTTTGTTAGACGATTTGCGTCTTTTCTGCATGGTGGTACGTAAGGAAAGTTTCGCCGCATCCGCACTTGAGTTAGGGGTTTCCCGAGCATTGATCAGTAAAAGGATTGCCGTTCTCGAGAAACTCCTCAACGTCAGGTTGCTACACCGAACAACGAGAAAAGTATCGCTCACCGAGAGCGGGCACATCGTCTACCTATGGGCTCACAGGCTTCTCGAAGACGCAGAACAGATGGTCGAGGCGATTTCGCTCGCCAAGGTCTCGCCGCGCGGCTTCCTGCGTATCTGCACGAGTTCGGGATTCGGACGCAATCATGTGTCGCGGGCAATTTCGGCAATGGCGCAGCAATATCCGGAAATCGAATTCCAGTTGGAGCTTCTCGATAGACCGGTCGACATCATTCGCGAGGGATTCGACCTCGATATCCGCATTAGTGCCGTACACGAGAAGAGTCTGATTGCACGCATGATCGCGCAGAACGTTCGCGTGCTTTGCGCGTCTCCTGCTTACCTCGATAAAGCCGGAACGCCGAACACGCTGCCCGATCTTGCGTCACACAAATGCATCGTCATCCGCGAACGTGACCTGGAATTCGGCCGTTGGCGTCTGGACGGGCCTCACGGTGTCGAATCGGTGCGTATCGGCGGCCCGCTTTCGGCGAACAACGGCGAGATCGCGCATCGATGGGCCATGGACGGCCACGGCATCATCCTGCGCTCGATGTGGGACGTCGGGCCCAGCCTCAAAAGTGGCGAGCTGAAACGTGTGCTGCCCGATTACCATCAGGATGCGAACGTCTGGGCGGTGTATCCATCGCGTCTTTCCACGTCGGCGAAAGTGCGCGTGTGCGTGGAGTTTCTTCAGAAATGGCTGGCGTCGAATGTGTGAGCCTCGACGGCCTACAACCACCGATGGCGGCCGCATGTACGGCCCAATTCATATAGGACGGCGTGTTCGAATGCGGTAATTGTCTACGGAGCGTGTTCTCTCGTTTCACAGATCAACGATTACGTTGCGAGTCGTGATCACTATAATCATTAGCATTCAAACAGGGAGACATGCCGTGAGCAACACGATCAAGCAATTAGCAGGACTTTCCGAACTGAAGAAAATCGGTTTTCTGACCCCGTCGTCGAATTCGGCGCTCGAACCTGTGACAGCGGCAATGACCGGACAGATCAGCAATAGGGTCTCGACACACTATAGCCGCGTCCCGGTAAGATCTCTCACGCTCGGAAACGACGATATCGGTCAATTCAAGACGGACACCATGGTCGAATCGGCCGCGCTGCTCGGCCACGCGAAACTGGACGCCATTCTGTGGAACGGCACCTCGGGCAGCTGGACAGGCAAGGGCCTTGAGGCAGATCAGGAAATCGTCGAACAAATCCAGCACGCCACCGGCATCCCGGCCTCGACGACGTCTCTCGCACAACTGGAAGCCTTCAGGCACTACGGCATCAAGCACTATGGCCTCGCTGTCCCCTACGTCGAAGAACCGACGAACAAGATCGTCGAAACTTACGGAAAAGAAGGGATCAAGGCTGTCAAAACCGCGCGTCTCGAACTGACGGAGAACGTGGTGATCGGCAATGTGCCGCTCGACCGTATCAGGCAGCTGCTGCGCGATGCGGATTCTCCGGACGCGGAATGTATCGTCGTGGCCTGTACGAATCTGCCGGCCACGGTCGTGGTCGATGAAATGGAAGCAGAACTGGGCAAGCCGATCTTCGACAGCATCGCCGTCACGCTGTGGAAGGCACTGCAGATGACGTCGATCGACACGCCCTTGCATGGCTGGGGCAAGTTGTTGAGAGACGATCCGGTTCTCGCACAGCTCGAACCTGTCATGGCGTCGCTGCGCGAAGCGACTGGCGCTAGCCGCACGACGTTACGCATTGACGTTCCCGCGCACAACTGCCATGTGGACACCGTTTGCGCGGAGTCGGTCGCAAAGGGCATTCCTCCACTGAAGCTGAACTCTTCGCTGAATCAGCGCAGCCTTGCCACGGTTCAATGGCTCGAGAGAAATCACAAGCCGCTGGTCCAGGACGACTGCGCCAATGCTGAATTCAAGCCGCCTCAGGCGCTGATGGACATCTACGGCGTAAAAGCACAAATGCTGATCGGTATGCAGTCCAAAGACGGCAATACGATGGGCTGGATCTCGGTCCACAACGTCGGCAGCACACGCCGATGGCGCGACACCGACGTCGCCGCGCTCGAATCGGCCGCGCAACAGGTACAAAGCGTGCTGCAAAAGAGCGGCTGGGCAAGCTTCGGATCCTGAGGCGAACCGAAGGTGGCCGTCGTACGAACGGCCACCGGTGCAAGGAATCTGCATCATTCATTATGTACTCCAAATAATATAACCATGGAGATGAAGTTCATGAGTACGTCGACCAAGACGATTACAGATCAAGGCAAGACAGCGGTACGATGGAAGATATTCTTCGTACTGCTGGTACTGGTCGCGATCAACTACATCGATCGCGCGTCACTGTCTGTGGCGATGCCGTTGATTTCGAAAGATTTCGACATCGACCCTGCGATCCAGGGTCTCCTGTTCAGTTCGTTCTTCTGGACTTACGCGCTTATGCAGGTGCCGGGCGGCATGCTTGCCGACCGCTTCAAGCCGCGGATCGTGATCACCGTCGCCGCTGTCTGTTGGGGGGCATGTCAGGCGATTGCCGGCCTGTGCACCAACGGCACCACGCTGCTCCTGACTCGCTTCGGGCTTGGCGCTGCCGAAGCGCCGATTTATCCGTCCGGCGGCAAATTGAACCGGATCTGGATGACGCGGCACGAACGGGGCCGCGGTGCAACGCTACTTGATGGTGGCGCACCGCTTGGTGCCGCGCTCGGCGCACTACTGATCGCCTCGCTGATCGGTGCATTCGGCTCGTGGCGAATTGCATTCGCGATCGCCGGCGTGGGCACCGTGCTGGCGGGCCTCTTCGCATGGTATTTCATTCGCAACGATCCGCGCGAACACCCCGGCGTCAACGAGGCCGAGGCACTTTACATCGAGCGGGCCCATGAAATCGAGGCGGCAGAAGAGCCAACGGAAGTCAGCGGCAGACGGCTCGATCTGTTCAAGTACCGCTCGGTATGGCTGATGTGCGCAGGCTATATGTGCGCGAACATCGTGTTTTACGGCTTGCTGACATGGATGCCGAATTACCTCAGCAAGGTGCATGGATTTAATATCCAGCAGATGGGAGGCGCCAGTTTCATCATCTTCGGCTCGGGCTTCGTTGGCGAACTGGTAGGTGGATTCCTGTCCGACAAGTGGAAGACCGCGGGAGGCTCCCCGAACAAGGTGATGCGAACCCTGCTCGGCTTCGCTGCGATTATCGTGACCGCAGCGGTGTTTTCCGTCGCCTATTCGACGGGACCGGTGCTGACCGTCGTGCTGCTGTCGATCACGCTGTTTTTCCAGCGCTGGACCGGGCTTTACTGGAGCATCCCGTCGCTGATCGGCACACGCGACAAGGTCGGTCTGCTCGGCGGACTGATGAACCTTGGCGGCAACATCGGAGGTGTGCTGGTACCACTCGCCGTCGGCATAATCGTGCAACTGACAGGTTCGTATTTTCTTGCGATGATGGTATTCGCGGGTGCCGGAGTCGGGTTGCTGCTTTGCTCAATATGTATCGATTTCGGCAATAAGATTCCGGTCTGATTCAAGCAACTGCGGCACACGCGACGAACCACGTCGTTCGTTGCTGTGCGGCCAATGTGTCCATTGAAGGAGAGCAAGGGAAAATGAGCAAGGAAATACTCGTAGCTTTCGGTGTCGATGTCGATGCGGTTGCCGGCTGGCTCGGCTCGTATGGCGGAGAGGATTCGCCCGACGACATTTCCCGCGGCCTCTTTGCCGGGGAAGTCGGTTCCATGCGCATCCTGAAGTTATTCGAGCGCGAGAACATCAAATCGACATGGTTCATACCGGGCCATTCGATCGAAACATTTCCCGAGCAGATGAAGGCTGTCGCCCAGGCCGGACATGAAATCGGTATCCACGGCTATAGCCACGAGAACCCGATCGCGATGACCCGCGAGCAGGAAGAAGCCGTGCTCGACAGGAGTATCGAACTGGTAACGGCGCTGGCTGGTCGCGCGCCGACCGGTTACGTCGCGCCCTGGTGGGAGTTCAGTCCGATCACGAACGAGTTGCTGCTCGAGCGTGGCATCAAATACGACCACAGTCTGATGCACAACGACTTCCACCCGTACTACGTGCGCGTCGGTGACTCGTGGACCAAAATCGACTACAGCAAGCATCCGGACACGTGGATGAAACCGCTCGTGCGCGGCCATGAAACCAATCTGGTCGAGATTCCCGCCAACTGGTATCTCGACGACCTCCCGCCGATGATGTTCATCAAGAAGTCGCCGAACAGCCATGGCTTCGTCAATCCGCGCGACATCGAATCGATGTGGCGTGACCAGTTCGACTGGGTCTATCGCGAGCATGAGTACGCTGTATTCCCCATTACGATCCACCCGGACGTATCGGGCCGTCCGCAGGTGCTATTGATGCTCGAACGGCTCATTGCGCACTTCAAAGGCCATGAGGGCGTGCGCTTCTGTACGTGCGACGAAATCGCCGACGATTTTCTGCGGCGCTTTCCCCGTCAGCAGACTGCATGAATATGCGCAATGCAGCCGGTCTTGACCTCGCGCTAACGATGGAGCGCTAGTATGTGCGGTGCGTGCGGATTGTTCGGTGGCGGCAGTCATTGGTCGAATGCGACGCTGCCGCGTGACGAGGGTGGCGTGCGGCGCCAGCGCTATCTGCAGACGGCACTGGCAAACCGGATTCTCGTGCTGTTCCGGCTGCGGCTCGACGACTTCCACGGCCAATCGTTCGTGCTGACGTCGCCGACAGGTGCCTCCGAGATCGTCAATGACTTCGCGCAAGTGTGGCACACGGCGGAACGCATGCTCGGAAAGCCTCTCGATCCGCTGACGCTGTTCGACGGGAGTGAGCCACTATGAGCACAGCCTACGATGTGATTCCCGTCACGATAGTCACGGGTTTTCTCGGCAGCGGGAAATCGACACTGCTCTCGGATGTGCTAACGGGCGAGGTTGCGCGCGACACAGCAGTGCTGGTCAACGAGTTCGGCTCGGTCGGGCTCGACCAGATGCTCGTCGGCACGGTCGATACGCGTACGGTGCTGCTCGACCAGGGGTGCTTGTGCTGCGCGGTACGCGGCGAATTGAAGGACAGTCTCGTCGATCTGTTTTCGAGGCGAGCGCGTGGCGAAATCGCGCCTTTTTCGCGGCTTGTCATCGAGACAAGTGGACTGGCAATGCCTACACCGATCATCGCCACGCTGCTGTCCGATCCGTTCGTGAGCAAACACTACGTGCTTCATGCTACGGTAACGGTGGTCGACGCCGTCAACTTTGCGGATCAGCGTGACCGGCATCCAGAGTGGCTGGCGCAGGTCATCGCGGCCGATCGGATACTCGTCAGCAAAGCCGATCTCGCCGGCCCTCGCGAATTACAAGTACTGCGCGATACGCTCGCGTCGCGCAACCCGGCCGCCGACATAGTAATTCGCGACGCTGCGACGAATCCAACCGACTTGCTCGCATTATTGACCAATCCGGCAAGCAGCGACGATCTGATCCGGCGCGTCGGCGAATCTGTGCGTGTTTCGGCCAATGCAAACACGCTCGGTGGCCGCTCCCGGGGGACACTGATGCATCGGGAAGAACTGTCTGCAACGCACGTCGAATCGTGTTGCCTGACCTTCGACAAGCCGCTCGATTGGGTTCCGTTTACGCTTTGGCTAACACTGCTGTTGAACCGGCACGGCAGCCGAATCCTGCGCGTAAAAGGCGTAGTGTGGATGCGGGGATTCGATAGTCCCGCCGCGATTCATGCTGTCCATCATCTGGTCCATCCCGTTATCCACCTCGATCCCTCCCAAAACGTGCCACGCGTGTCGGTCATCGTGTTTATTGTTGAAGACCTCGATTGTGCCAAGCTTTCCGACTCGTTTGAGCGCTTCATGGAGCGCCTTGGTTAGCGATATGTCGCCGAGCATAGAGATTATGGAGAAACTCGTGAACGGTACGCTAATACAACGTCCCGCAATTACTTGCACTCTTACCCTGGATGTTATTCACGGCCTTGTGAACAAAAAAGTGGAACAACCAAAGCTTCGCGGTTCTTCCCACCGAACTCGCGCCCTGATATCTGCCTGCCACCTGGTTTCCTGCCCTGTCCCGCCCCCAGCTCCCAAGGTCGCACGGGCAACCGCGCGCTTTGGATTCTCGCTGACGCAATGCGCCAGATGAAGGCGTAAGCACCAGCGGGCATGACTCGCGGTTTCATTCCCCCTTCCTGTGAGGACTCCCGGCCAAGTCTTGTCCTGGCAGATTCGGGCAACACTACGGCCAGGACTTTTTTTGAATTTTCGGGAGTCAATCATGCAAACCCAGATCGAAACCCACTTCGACAACGAGCAGTCCATCGTAACCGTGCCGTACCTGACAGAACCCACGCTGAACTCGCCGTCTTTCCCCTTGTATGTTCAACAATGCCTTCCAGCGTATAACCCTTCTTTCTGACAGCACCGATCAACGCCCGCATCTCTTTCATTGCATCGGTAATCGGGATGCGCTACTCGGCCTCCGGTTTGACCGGTAACGACTCGATAGAGTGGATCAATTCATCCCACTGTGCCCGCGTATAGCTCTTCGCAATCGGCATGACTCACTCCAGATCACTCCCAGCATCTCATCCTCCTCACATGGGAAAGACCTGTCAATACCAGTTTTCCGGGCGAAGCTACTTCACCGGAACAGTACAGAACCCGGCAGATCGAACCGGAATAGAAGGAATATTTTTGAGCTGTCGTGCATGAACAACGATCCTGACTGGACGTCCCGCAGACAGCCACCGCGACCGCACCGACACGAGACATATCAAAGATCTATATCCAGACCGGCCGGATGTACGTGATGCACTCACGGACTATCTTTCGTATTCGACTGACTCGCAACCGGTCGCCCGTATATCTCCAAAACGACGGCACTGATTCCGCGAACATGAAGGGCTGATGGAACAGCGCCCATCTCACGGATTCAGGACATGAAATTGACGAACTGGGTCAGCCAGCCTCGCAGACTCCCGACAGTCAGTTATCCGACACGACCGGACCATCGCGCAGAATCGTTCCGTACCGCGTGCAGACTCGATCCATTTGTCTCGCAGACTATGTGGCGCGACTCGCGAACAGCTGAACTCCCCGGTGCAGACATATCCGGCCAACCTAACCAAAAGCGTTTACGCAAGGACATCAGAAACGATATAAAACAAGGAATCGCAGGAAAGGCTACCGCCGGTTTTGGGCGCCATGCATATGGCGACATCTACCCACTAACGTTGATGGCGCCGGGAGAGGCCGTTGATTCCGTCGCCTGATGCGAACGCATGTCGATCTCGGTGACAAAGGACGTTACTGTATGGCAAAGGAAATTGCCCCTCTCAAACTACGTACCGCCAGAAGGGAGTTCGTTCGCCCCACTCGGACAATCGGCAACGTCGATACGTTGGCCGCGAGAAAACTCGCCATGCTACATTCCACAGACAAATCGCCGGGAAGGTATGCAAAATGGGTTTTGCGTTCATCCGCGAGGGAGATACGACCTCGCATGGCGGCAAGGTTCTAGCTTGCACGTCGACCAATATCGTTCATGGAAAGCCGCTCGCCCTCCTCGGCGATATGGTGTCTTGCCCAAAGTGCGGCGGAGTCTTTCCGATCGTGACCGTCAAACCGTTGGGGATGACCTTCGGGGGCCGCCCCGTCGCGTCCGAAGGAGACAAGACGGCCTGCGGCGCCTCTCTTATTGCAACGCAGGCTGTCGCTACTGCGGCACCAACCGGTGGACAGGGAGGCGCGGCGGGTGCCGGTCGCAACATCATGCCCGAAACTGCTACTAACCAGGACGGTACGCACCGGGGACGCTTCCAGGTCCTTGACGATAGCACCGGCCAAGCGATCCCTAACCATCCGTACACCGTTACATCATCGACGGGGCAAGCGGTCACTGGGAGAACAGATGCGAACGGCTACACCGACTGGCTTGAGGACCACACGTCATCGTCGCTGACCTTCGAGCATCCTGGCGGATCGAGCGGCGCATGACCGATTACGCACAAGAGTCCGGCATTGGGTCCACAGGACCAGGCGCAGGAACCACGAACACTGTTCGGTTGCGCCCGAACTCCCTAGATCCGAAGGATCGCCAATTCCTCTGCTCCGCGATCTGCAAGTGCAACGCCACGCCCTCTATCGGCATCAGCGGCCAGCGGCTAAAGCAGCAATGCGTGAGCGGGCGGCTGAGAGCAATGGATTCGGCGGTCGACCATCAGAGCCCGTACAAGCCCGAGGTCAACTACGATATGACTCAAGATCCACCGGCACCGATTATGGACAGCGCGGTCATCACTAAGGCACATGATTGGCTCCCCGGGTGGATCCAGAAGTATTGGCCAGGCGGCCTGTCAGGCTACACTCCAGGAGTCGGGAACATCCGCCGACCGGATGTGGTAATCGTCAATGACCCATCGTTGCCACCGACACAGGACAATCTGAAGAACGTGGTGGAGTTGAAGTTTCCGCCAGACGCAATTGACCTCAAACAGCAGGCCGCGTACGAGGAAATCGCAGGTGACCCGGGCAAGGTAGCGACCATGGGGCCGGGCGACTGCGGATGCTCAGACGACAAGTCGCAGGAAGACTCCGAGACATCATCGGCACCGTCCTTTGCGTCGCAGATCGGCAAGCTCTTCGGCCAAGGCCTGAACGGCTACGTGCATGGCACACCAGGCGGAATGCCTCCTCCCCCTGTGCCGTTCCCTGTACCCTGATCAACGAGCGAACGACAATGAGCAGCAACGATTTTGAAGAATGGGCGCGGGACCCGAAGCGGGTAGGCACCCTTCCTTATGCAGTGTTCGAACCGAAGCACCCGCACAACGGCGTCGGCGCAGCACTAACCGTGCGTGCGTGCCTGTATTTCAAGGACGGTTACACCACCGACAAGCGCCAGGCGATTGCCCAGGCTTTCGACGCGTATCTCAAGGTCGCGCGCCAGGCCGTCGAAGAGGACGCCCAGCCGATCCGCTGGCTGTGGTTCAACGGAAAGCCAGCACTGACATTGGAAAAGGCACCAAGCCTGGCAACGCTAGCCAGGCAGGTCGGCACTGACGAAGGATTCGACGCGATCTACCTCGGCGGCGAAACCGCGCGTGAGGCTTCGTTCTGCGAATTCATGACCTTCTGCCTGGAAAAGTTTCAGGCCGATCTTGGCACCCGCGGGTTCGATGTCCTCGTGTTCACGCTGCCCGTCCCGTTTGTACGCGCAACCTCCGAACCGTTTGTTGAGCTATTCCGGGAAGTGGCGGTGCTGCTTAACGCGGCGCACGGGCACGCGGGACTAGCCGTTAATCTCTCACCCACCGGGCGCCCGGAGAACGAGAGCAGCGAATACTTCATGGCGAAGCAACTAGGCCCGGGGGTGGATGTCGGTGATCCGATGGCGATGAAGGTACGCAAGCTGTCGAGCAAACTGAAGACAGTCGACTGGCTCACGCTCATTGACAGCGCGATGCTTGAACAGGTCGGCGGTCTTCAGACGCTGCGCTCTGAACTGCCCCGCGATTGGTTCCGGCTCGATGCGTGCGGCCAAGGGCTGTTGATTCGTGCGGGCGTTGCTCCGCAACCCGGAATGCCTCAAGGTGAAGATCAGCCCATTGCCCCGCCACCAGCGTACGTGGTGCTCAATGCCGCGCTGCGCGATGTGCTCGCCGACAGCGTGAGCAGCTTGCAACGCGGAACCGTCAATGGCGACGCGCCGGTGTACAACACGGCAGCGAGCAGCGACGCGTGGCTACGACGTTTCGATGTCAGGTCCGATGATCTCATACGCGCGAAGGCCGCCGTGCTGAACACCCAGAAGCTGTCGGACACCTAACAAGAGCCGTTGCCACGCGTGCGATTCGAGCACGCGTCGCACCCTATCGCCACGCCGCGGCACGAGCGGGAGGTTAACTATCGGACATCGGACGGAGCGATGGGGATGGCCGAGTTGGGTCGCGTTACTCCTTTTGCATGCGGCGCGCGAGCGCGACGATTGTCGCACTCGGTCGTGGTGCGGCTCGCGGCCACTTCCAGCCGTCCGCCGGCATATTCGATTGGACATTCAAATGTCTAGTCCACCTAGCTAACAGACCGTCACATGCACTCCAGTCCAACCCAGTGCGCCATTGGCTGGTGGCGTACCTCCACGCATGGATGCGTGCCACTTGCGTTACTTCGCCATAGTCGGAACGGGTTATTATTCACACGTAAAACAACAAACCTTCAATCACATAACCTTTGAGACCATGGACATACTCAACTTCGTAGACGTTGCCAAGCTAGTCAACCGCATCGGCACTATTACCATCCCCGAGACACCATCGGACGAAGAACCTGGACATTGGGCTTTGCACGTGAGCACGGTTCAAGTGGGTGGAATCACCAGCGAAGTGAAAGTGCTTTATCTATATGCGGACGCCACAATGGAGGGAACGCGACGCGCCCGCGTCCTTTGCTCTAAGGCGAACGACCGGACACCGATACAGGTCGTGTATGCCGACTCGCTCCTGAAGAAGAACAAAGCGGTGGTGCAAAGCTTTAACGAAAAAGCGAAAAGCGTGCTTGGGCTAACGGAATATTTCAGCTCGTTTATTCGAACGCAAACCGAAACCTATGTACGAAAAGTGCGTTCGCTCGATTTCAAAAATTACGTCGACCCACACGTCAAAGTAGCGGAAACCTTCACTCGGAAGGTGCCGAACCCTGCGTTGTCGTTTTTGCTCGATCCAGACATGACCGGCAGTCAATTTACCGGCACCCTCGGTGTTCTCCTTGGTGAGCCTGGGCAAGGCAAAACGTTCATGTCACGATATCTAGCGGATGCTTGTGCGGCCCGCAAGACGATCCCTATTTATGTGCATTCCGAGCAGTGGTCTCGTATGCAGCAAGACGAGCTGTCTTCGCTATGGAAAACCATCGTCCATTCATTTCGTTATTTCGAGTCGCCGATTGGCTGGATAGACGGGGCGGAGGAACAGTTTCTGCGCGTCGCCCTTCGTACCGGTCTATTTCGAATCATTTTCGATGGGTTTGACGAATTCGTATTGTGGAACAAAGGTACGGTGGACGCGATTGAGACGATGCGCAGTCTTCAGGCACTTTCGGATGACACCGGCACTCGCATTCTGATTAGCTCGCGGACGTCCTTTTGGGAGTCGGAAGTCGAGGATGAGGAGGGGCTTGAGGGCCGGCCTCGGCATCTATTCCGCATCCAACCGTTCGACGAGAACAACGCGCAAAGATATTTCGATCAGCGCTTTGCTGCCGACAGTGGTAAAGGCAAAGCTGCATTGCAGCTATTCCGCGATCTGCGTCAGAAGGTCGACTCCAAGTCTATGGAGTTCGTCGGACGCGGCTTCTTCCTATTTCTGATTGCGGATCTTGTTGAGCGGGGATTTTCGATGGATTCCCTATCCTTGCAAGGTCGTACGGTGTTCAACTGGATGGCAGAGGCTCTATGTGAGCGAGAAAGGCGGCGGCAGGATCTTTCACTGACTGCACGCCAACAGTTGGATGCAATCAGCAACTTCGCTGAGTTTGTCGTGCGAGGGGAAGTGCCTTCAGGCGAAACCCTATCTCTTGTGTTGCAGGGGGCATCTGAATTGTCGACCTCGGAGGCTGACGCCCTTGTTGCACCGAACGGAAAACTCAAGGATCACCCGCTACTGCAACGCGATATGCATAGCGGAGCTTGGTGCTTTGTTCAGGAGCAGATCCGTTACAACCTGCTGGCTGAGCGTCTGATCGAGCTTTGTGCTGATTCCGGCCGCTCCTCGGAACTGGGTAACCTTGTAACCTCGAGCCATTTCGACCTCCAACTGCAGGCCGACGTTGCGTTTTCAATCGTCGAGCAAGTATTTGAACTTAGCGACGCCAAGAGCGGCGAAGCCAAGCTGAAGCAGATAATCGAAGCGTTGCTCGCGTTACAAAAAGCAGCTGATGATAGTCACACAAATGCGTCCTCGCTCGCTACCGCCATTGCCCTACTAACCACTAATCGCATTTACGGTAAAGGCTCGGCTCACGCGGAACGTGCGGCCTTTTTGATGTCTATGTTCCCGAATCACGTCATGAGGGGGCTCTTCTTTTTCGGTTCGTTGGCGCGTTTCGATTTCTCTGGATTTAAGTTCGAAGATAGTGTTTTCCATCAAGTCAGTTGGGCAAACTGCAAATTCTCGAGCGATAGCTCATTTGTCCGTTGCAGATTTGTCGGCGGATCTATCGCAGCATGCAATGATCTTGGACTGGCAAGTTTCGGCAATACGTGTCATTTTGACGCGGATGCGAAGAGCATAATAAATGCAGAGATTGTTCGATCCGGGCGTCGCGCATACGCAGAGGATGATTTGCGTGCTGATCTTAATTGTTTGATCTCGAAATTTATCCCGAAAGATGGATTGGGTGTTAAGACCGTCGAAGCTCGGAGTCTAGAGCGAGGAACCATAGGCAATTCAATCAACAAAGAAAAAGTAATCGATTATTTTAGGAGAAAAATCCTTGATCAATATGTGCTTTCTGGGCACAGCGGCACAGGCTACCAAGTGAGGGAGGAAGCCAAACCGTCGTTCATATACTTCTCTTCCAACGCCGTTTACACGGGCTTGCTCGGTGAACTTTTCGACGAACTGGCTGCGCGCTTGCTCTAAAAGGGCTGCGGAAACAAAAGACGGACGGCTCTTCGAAACCCATTTGCGTGCCGTAATCGTCTACTTCGGCGACGAATCGTCCAATCATCGCGCATAAAGTGACGGCAGTTGTACAACGACATCTGCCGTTCGCCTCCTGACCGCGAGAGCGACAGAGATGGGGCGATTACGGCCCACCAATACCAAGTGAATTCTCAACATAAGACACATGCCAACGACCGAATGACGAGCCAAGAGTGCCTGAATGCCCCAGCCCCACACCCGGTGGTATTTTTGGTGGTATCCACACCGGCAAAATTCCACGAAGCCGCTCCAGCCAAGCGATAGCAGGAATATTTCCGTTCCGGCCCTGGCACCAGAAGCTGTTCCGGCGAGAGCCGAAGAATTCCGGGAAACCCCGCTAGATCAAGGTCTTGCGGGGTTTTTTGTTGTCTGCCGTTGTAAAGCAATGAATGCTGACAATAGGCGCCATTCTGGGGCATGTCGCTACACTGACGTTTTGACCGGCGTAAATGTCCCCATGAATCGCAACCTATGGCACTGACCGACGCAGTCAGTGGTATCTGGCTCGTTTCCGGGCCTTCCCAGCGGGAGATACCACCATGCCGCTCACCGATGTACAGGTTAGGACCGCTCGCTACAACCCCGAGAAAACCGGCAATCCCCTCGCAGACGCCTAACCTGCACTCCCGCACCACCGTCGACAGCGAAAAATATCGCACGCCGCAAAATGCATAAACAATCAGCGATGCTGACGATACAAAAAACAACCCACACCGAAAAAATCGCGCATGCCGCGAGCCGAGCCTCTCCCGCGACATACCTATCGGCGCTTACCGGCTCGCGGCGCCCACCCCACCCCGCGCAACCTCGCGCCGACGCTTGACCACATAACCGCCCCACATCAGCACGAGCCACACGGGCACGAGCCATACCGACACCGACAACCCCGGCGTCATCGCGAGAATCACGAGGATCAGCGCCATGAACGCGAGGCAGATCCAGTTGCTGACCGGGAACCAGAACGAGCGGAACACGAGCGTTTCGCCGGCGGCCAGCATCGCTCTGCGCGACTTCAGGTGCGTGAGGCTGATCAGCGCCCAGTTCAGCACCAGCGCCGCGACCACGAGCGACATCAACAGGCCGAGCGCTTCGGCCGGAATCAGGTAGTTGATGATTACGCACGCAAACGTCGCCAGCGCCGACAGACCGATCGCCAGATACGGCACGCCGCGGCGGTCGACCTTCAGCAGCGCGCGCGGCGCGTTGCCCTGCTCCGCGAGACCGTAGAGCATGCGGCTGTTCGCATACACGCCGCTGTTGTACACCGACAGCGCCGCGGTCAGCACCACGACGTTGAGCACGTTGGCGGTCAGCGTCGAGCCGATCTGCGAGAAGATCATCACGAACGGGCTGCCGCCCGCCGCCACCTCGTTCCACGGATACAGCGACAGCAGCACCGCGAGCGAGCAGATGTAGAAAATCAGAATCCGCACGATCACCTGGTTGACGGCCTTCGGAATGCTCTTCTGCGGCTCGGCGGCCTCGGCCGCCGTAATGCCGATCAGCTCGAGCCCGCCGAACGAGAACATGATCACCGCGAGCATCATGAAGAGCCCATGAAAGCCATGCGGGAAAAAGCCGCCGTGGCTCCACAGGTTCGCGACCGTCGCCTGCGGGCCGCCGTGACCGCTCGCGAGCAGATAGCCGCCGAACACGATCATGCCGATCACCGCCGCGACCTTGATGATCGCGAACCAGAACTCGGTTTCGCCGTATGCCTTCACGTTGGCGAGATTGATCGCGTTGACGATCGCGAAGCACACTAGTGCCGACACCCACGACGGCACGCCCGGCCACCAGTAATGCACGTAGGTGCCCACCGCGGTCAGCTCGGCCATGCTCACGAGCACGTAGAGCACCCAGTAGTTCCAGCCCGACAGGAAGCCCGGAAAGTCGCCCCAGTATTTGTAGGCAAAGTGGCTGAACGAGCCGGCCACCGGCTCCTGCGCGACCATCTCGCCGAGCTGGCGCATCATCATGAAGGCGATCACGCCGCCGATCGCGTAGCCGAGAATCATCGACGGACCGGCCGCCTGCAATACGCTCGCCGAGCCGAGAAAGAGACCCGTGCCGATCGCGCCGCCCAGCGCGATCAACTGGATGTGGCGATTCTTGAGCCCGCGCTTCAGGCCTTCCTGCTGTTGTGTACTATTCATTGCGCCTTGCCGTGTGGAAACCGTTGTGTCCGGACCGTTGTCTCCGGTCCCCTGTATCGGGGCCCATTGCCCGGCCAGCTGTGGTTGCGGTGACGGCCTGGCCCGGCAAAACCGGTAATGTTACCTTGGCCGATATTCCTCAGACATTCGTGGCAACCCGCGTTGGTTCAGCACCGCACCTAAGCGCGAGGATTGTGATTGTCGCCGCGATAGGGCTTCGGTATGTTGCCGGAGTCGAACTCTCAGCCCGCGGAGATTCAGCATGTTGCCCAAACGCCTGCTTTGCGCCGCCGTTCTGTCTCTCTGCTTCGCGAACGTAAGCGCGCTCGCGCAAACGGCGCCCGACGCCGCATCGGCGGAACAGCCACAGCCCTCGGCCGGATCGCCGTCCGGGAACGAGCCCGCAGACCAGGCCGCGCCAGCGGCTCCGGTGGCGACGGCCCCGCCGGCGCCCGCCGCCGCTCCCGCTGCCCCTGCCCCTGCCCCTGCAAAAGACCAGCCCGCCGCCGCGCCGCTCGCCGGCCCGGTGCGCAACATCGTGCTCGTGCATGGCGCGTTCGTCGACGGTTCGAGCTGGAACGGCGTCGTCGCGAAGCTGCAGCAGAAGGGCTATCACGTGACGTCGGTGCAGAACCCGCTCACCTCGCTCGCCGACGACGTCGCCGCGACCCGCCGCGTGCTCGCG
The DNA here is from genome assembly GCF_017104985.1 of Paraburkholderia sp. Ac-20342. Classification (NCBI taxonomy): domain Bacteria; kingdom Pseudomonadati; phylum Pseudomonadota; class Betaproteobacteria; order Burkholderiales; family Burkholderiaceae; genus Paraburkholderia; species Paraburkholderia sp. Ac-20342. The sequence continues at coordinate 59,211 of NZ_JAAGPQ010000016.1, forward strand.
CGCGAGCACGGTCCGGTGCTGCTCGTCGGGCATTCGTGGGGCGGCGTCGTCATCACCGAGGTCGCGGCGAATGCGCCGAACGTCGCGGGGCTCGTGTACGTCGCGGCGATCGCGCCGGAACTGCACGAATCGGCGATGGACGTGATGAAGCAAGGCACGCCGATGCCCGCCAGCCAGAGCATCAGCAAGGATGCGAACGGCTTCCTGTGGGTCGATCGCGCGCGCTATCGCGCCGACCTCGCCGCCGACGTGCCCGAGAACGTCACACGCGTGCTCGCGGCCGCGCAGGTGCCGATCGCCGCGCAGGCGTTCGACGAAGCGGTCGATCAGGTCGGCTGGAAAGATAAACCGTCGTGGTACGTGCTGACGACGAAGGACCGGGCGGTCTCGCCCGCGTTGCAGAAAGCGCTCGCCGAGCGCATCGGCGCGAAGGTCGTGCCGGTCGCGTCGAGCCATCTGGCGCCGGTGTCGCACGCGGGCGCGGTGGCGGAAGCGATCGATCACGCGGCGCGCGAGCTGAGCCGTCAGCAGTAGACGCTGCCGGTAACGGTCCACATCGGCGCCGCGTCGGCACGGGACCCTCCCTTGTCATGCGGAAGCCCGGCGTGACAGCACCGGCCCTCTGTGCTTGCCTGCGCCCGACGATGAGCCTCGCCGGGACAGGCAAGCGTGCTACACGCTCACGGGATCGAACGGCAACGTCACCTTGCCATGCGCGTCGACGGTAACACAGCCGCTGGGTCCGTCTGCTCGGGAATGTCAGCAAGGCGCGCCGCGGGCGACACGACAATAATCAGCGCCTGCACGAGAAACGCGAGCGCGGCCGCGACGAGGCATGCGTCGATGCTCCAGCGTGCGCTGAGCGCCGCGCCGAGCAGCGCGCCCACCGGCCGCGCGCCATAGGTTGCGGTGCTGATGAGCGCCGAGACGCGGCCCATCATGCGCTCGGGCGTGATGGCCTGACGCAGCGTCGTCGAAGCGACGACCCACAGGATCGGTCCCGCGCCAAGCAGAAAGAAGCTCGCGAGCGCGAGCCAGAACGATGGCGCGACGAGCGTCGCGACCATCACGAGCGAAGCGAGCAAGCCGCACGACGGACCGATGACGAGCAGGCGGCCGAACGCGAGACGCCGCGCGATCGCGGGCGCGGCAAGCGCACCGCATACCATGCCGACGCCATACGCGCCGAGCGTCACGCCGACCATCGAGGCGCCGAGCCCGAGCCGATGCACCGCATAGGGCACGTACACCGCTTGCAGGATAAAGAAGCCGAGATTGAAGAACACGGCCGTCAGCAGCATCGGCAACAGCAAGGCATCGCGCAGCACGAAGCGCGTGCCGTCGCGCAGTTCCAGCATGAAGCGACGCGGCGGCACGGCGGCGCGCGGCGGTTCGCGCAGTCCCGCGAGCAATGCGACGGCCAGCGCCGACAATGCGGCCGCGCCGCCGTAGGCCCAGCCCGCGCCGATCCAGCCGACCAGCAAGCCGCCGAGCGCCGGCCCCGCCGAATACGCGACACTGCGCGCGAGTTCGAGCCGGCCGTTGGCATTCGCGTAGGCGGCGCGCGGCACGATCGACGGTACCAGCGACGGCGCCGCGACGTTGTAGGCCACGGTGCCGGTCGCGGCGACGAAGCCGAGCGCGGCCAGCAGCGGCAGGTTCAACGCATGCGTGAGAACGAGCAGCAGCACGCAGAGCATCGCGAGCACGCGCACGCTTTCGGCAAGCGTCATCAGCACGCGGCGCGAATGGCGGTCGGCCCAGACGCCGAGCGGAATCGACAGCAGCAGGAACGGCAGCGTCTGCGCGGTTTGCAACAGACCGGTATCGCGCGCGCTGGCGCCCAGCGCGAACACCGCGACGAGCGGCGCGGCGGCGAGACTGATCTGCTCGGCCGACTGCGCGCACAGATTCGACCAGGCGAGACGCTGGAATGCGGCGGGCAAGCGGCTCGCCGCGGCAAACGAAGACGATGAAGACGTGGCGGGCATCGGCCAACTCCGGAGTTCATGACGAGACGTTCATCGTCGCCGCCCGGCCGTCGCGCCGCGCTCCGCTTCTTGCGGTGTTATTCTTCGCTCGCCATGAATCTCGAAAGCATCCTCTTCACTCAAGGTTTCGGTTCGCGCCGACAATGCCGCGCCCTGATCGGCGACGCGCGCGTGAGCATCGACGGCACCGTATGCACCGATGCCGACGCCGACTTCCCCGTCGCCGACGGCACGTTGCGCTTTAACGTCGACGGTGTCGAATGGCCGTATCGCGAGCACGCGTATCTGCTGCTGAACAAGCCGGCCGGCTACGAATGCTCGCGCGATCCGCAGCATCATCCGAGCGTGTTCAGCCTGCTGCCGCCGCCATTCGCCGAGCGCGGCGTGCAGTGCGTGGGCCGCCTCGATCAGGACACCACGGGCCTGCTGCTGCTCTCCGACGACGGCAAGTTCGTGCATCAGTTCACGTCGCCGAAACGCAAGGTGCCGAAGCTCTATGTCGCGACCACGCGCCATCCGCTCGACGATGCGCAACTGGACGCGTTGCGCGGCGGCGTGCTGCTGCACGGCGAAACGAAACCGAGCGCCGCGCTCGACGCGCAAGCGCGCGATCCGCATACGCTCGCGCTCACCGTGCTCGAAGGCAAGTACCACCAGGTCAAGCGGATGATCGCGGCATCGGGCAACCGCTGCGAAGCGCTGCATCGCGAGCGGATCGGCGGACTCGTGCTGCCCGCGACGCTCGCGCCCGGCGCGTGGCAATGGCTCGACGAAGCCGACCTCGGTTCTTTACGGAGCGGGTAAACCACGGCTGCGCCACGATCGCGCTGATACTGTCCCCATAAGCCTTTGATGCGCCGGGAAAAAAGCCCGCGCACATCGTGGTACATCGTGGTGCACCGCACAGACGGCGCTGCGCCGCAGCATGCCGTTCCTTTCATGCCGCCCTATACTCGTTTAAACAAACGACTACAAAGATTTTCAAGGAGGGGCGCCATGCATATCGACAGCACGAACGCGATCTCGCAGGCGATGATTGCCTTTATCTGCTTTGCGCTGCTGCTGATCGGCGGCTTGATGGTCATGATGCGACGGCGGCATACGTATCATCCGGGCCTGATCGGCGCCCTGATCGGCGGAATGCTGTGCTTCCTGCTGCTGGAAGTACTGCCGACGCTGACCTGAAGCGAGCGGACCGCGCGGGTGACGCGGAGGGTCGTTGCACGCGGGCAAGCGCCCGATGCAACGCGACGGGTCAGTGTTTTCGCGAGGGCAGCGATATCTCGCACCCTGCCCCTACGCGCCCTTCGCCGCGTCCCGCAAAAAATCCTCGACGCTCGGATAGCGCAGACGCACGCGTAGCTCGTCCTTGAGACGCCGGTTCACGAGCCGTCTCGATTCGCGCATGAAGGACAGCAGGCTCGGATCGATCTGCTGCTCGGCCTGCGCGCGCGTGATGCGCGGCGCGCGCGCGAGCCCGAACGTGTCGGCGACGAGATCGAAGTACTCGCCCATCTTCAGCGACGAATCGTCGGACGCGTGGATCACGCGCGCGGGTTTGCCGTGCGTCGCGAGGCGCACGAGGATCGCGGCGAGATCGTCGGCGTGAATGTGATTCGTGTAGACGTCGTCGGCCGCGTTGAGCGCCGGCGTGCCCTTCTTGAGCCGCGCGAGCGGCAGCCGGTTGCGCGCATAGATGCCGGGAATCCGCGCAATGCTTGCCGTCACGGCGCCGCGCGCGGTCGCGCGCCGCAACTGCCGCTCGGCCGACACGCGACGTTTCGCGCGCGCATTGGCCGGCCTGACGGCACGCGTTTCGTCGATCCACGCGCCGCCGCAGTCGCCGTAGACGCCCGTCGTGCTCGCGTAGACGATGCGCGACGCGCCGCGCGAAGCGGCAGCCCGGCGCACCCTGTCGGGTACAATACCGGCTGCTTCAGCGTCCAGAAATGAAGCGCGCGCGCGGCGCATGCGCGCGATCGGCGCGACGGCGGGAATCCACGTACAAGCGCGCATGCCAGCGCCCATGCGGCGCACCTGACCCGCGCTGCCGAGCGTCGCCAGCAGTGCGCGAGTGCGGCGGTCGTCGTCACCTGACTTCTGTGGCGGCGCGAGATGCAGCACGGTCGGCGCGAGACCCGCGAGCCGTTTGAGGCTGCGGCGCTCGTCGAGATCGCCGACGAGCGGCGTCGCGCCCGCGGCGCGCAGTTCGGCGCAACGCGCGGCATGGCTCGTCAAGGCGAAGACCCGCGCGCGCGGTTGCAGCAAGGGCACGCAGCGCAGGCCGACGTCGCCGCATCCTACGATCAGCACGCGCGGGCGGCGGAAATTTCGTGTCGCTTTCATGGTGGACGCATTGTAGCCGTCACACACAACAGGTACCGCGCGGTCAATGCGCGCGGGTCCGCTAACGATTCCGATTTTTCGATTCGAACAACGCTATGGCATTTAACGTCACGCTCCGGCAAAGCGGCCGGCAGTTTCAGGTAGAACAGGACGAGCCGGTGCTCTCCGCCGCCCTGCGTCAAGGTATCGGCCTGCCGTACGGCTGCAAGAACGGCGCGTGCGGTTCGTGCAAGGGCACCGTGGTGAGCGGCGAGGTCGAGCAGCGCGCGCATTCGTCGTCGGCGTTGTCGAACGACGAAAAGACGCGCGGCATGGCACTGCTGTGCTGCGCGACCGCGTGCTCCGATCTCGAAGTCGACATCCGCGAAGTCGCCGGCGTCGGCGACGTGCAGGTCAAGAAGCTGCCGTGCCGCGTGAACGCGATCGAGCGCCGCGCCGACGACGTGGTCGTCGTGAAGCTGCAACTGCCCGCCAACGAACGTCTGCAATATCTGGCCGGCCAGTACCTCGAATTCATCCTGAAGGACGGCAAGCGCCGCAGCTATTCGATGGCGAATGCGCCGCACGCCGAAGGCCCGATCGAACTGCACATCCGCCACATGCCGGGCGGTGCGTTCACCGATCACGTGTTCGGCACGATGAAGGAGCGCGACATCCTGCGCTTCGAAGCGCCGCTCGGCACGTTCTTCCTGCGCGAGGATTCGGACAAGCCGATCGTGCTGCTCGCGTCGGGCACCGGCTTTGCGCCGCTGAAGGCGATCGTCGAACACGCGGTGTTCAAGAACATCGCGCGCCCGATGACGCTCTACTGGGGCGCGCGCCGCAAGAAAGACCTGTATCTGCTCGAACTTGCCGAGCAATGGGCGCGCGAAATTCCGAACTTCAGGTTCGTGCCGGTGCTCTCCGAGCCCGATGCAAGCGACGCGTGGACGGGCCGTACCGGCTTCGTGCATCGCGCGGTCATTGAAGACCTGCCCGATCTGTCGGCCTACCAGGTGTATGCGTGCGGCGCGCCGGTGATGGTCGAATCGGCGCAGCGCGATTTCACGCAGCATCACCAGTTGCCGGAAGACGAGTTCTACGCGGACTCGTTCACGAGCGCGGCCGATCTCGCAAACGCGGTCTGATCCGGCGCACGGCGTGTTCATGGCGCGTTGAGTCCGCGCGGCGCAGCGCGGGTTCAACGCGGGTTCAACGCGGGTTCAACGCGGGTTCAACGCGGGTTCAACATGAACCCGGCGCGCCGAACATGTCAGCATCAAGGCAGAGGCTCAAAAATCCGCCTCGTTGCGATGTCATGCAAATTCATGGTTTACACCGGCGCTTTTCTTATCGTATTCTTTCGCGCATGAACCGCATCCAGTCCGAACTCCGACGTCGCCGCTCGCCGCTTCCTTAGGGACGCCGCTGGCTTCGTCACGGATTCGCGCCGCACACGACACTGGGCGCAAGCAGTTCGAATCATGAAAGCCACGGCATGCCGTGGCTTTTCTGTTTTTCCGGTCGCGTTTTTGCCCTGGCCAACCCGTCATATCGATTCACCGTGCTTTTTTACCCTTTGCCTGGAGCCTGCCGTTATGAATTTCAATGAGTACCCGATCGATTCGCTGATGTACATCACGAACCGGCCCGACGTCGTGTTCACGCACGGCAAGGGCTCGTGGATTTACGACAACAACGGCAAGCGCTATCTGGATTTCATTCAGGGCTGGGCGGTCAACTGTCTCGGCCACTGCAACGACGGCATGATCGAAGCGCTGAACCACCAGGCCAAACTGCTGATCAACCCGTCGCCGGCGTTCTACAACGAGCCGATGGCGAAGCTCGCGGCTCTGCTCACGCAACACAGCTGCTTCGACAAGGTGTTCTTCGCGAACAGCGGCGCCGAGGCGAACGAAGGCGCGATCAAGCTCGCGCGCAAGTGGGGCAAGAAGCACAAGGACGGCGCGTTCGAGATCATCACGTTCGATCACGGCTTCCACGGCCGCACCATCGCGACGATGTCGGCAAGCGGCAAGCCGGGCTGGGACACGATCTACGCCCCGCAGGTGCCGGGCTTCCCGAAGGCGGACCTCAACGACATCGCCTCGGTGGAAAAGCTCATCAACGCGAAGACCGTCGCCGTGATGCTCGAGCCGATTCAGGGCGAAGGCGGCGTGATTCCGGCCACGCGCGAATTCATGCAGCAACTGCGCGAGCTGACGAAAAAGCACAACCTGCTGCTGATCGTCGATGAAGTGCAAAGCGGCTGCGGCCGCGCGGGCACGCTGTTCGCGCATCAACTGTCGGGCGTCGAGCCGGACATCATGACGCTCGGCAAGGGCATCGGCGGCGGCGTGCCGCTCGCGGCGCTGCTCTCGAAGGCGGACGTCGCCGTGTTCGAAGCAGGCGACCAGGGCGGCACCTACAACGGCAATCCGCTGATGACCGCGGTCGGCTACTCGGTGATCTCGCAGCTGACGGCGCCGGGCTTCCTCGAAGGCGTGCGCGCGCGCGGCGAATATCTGCGCACGAAGCTGCTCGAACTGTCCGAGGAGCGCGGCTTCCTCGGCGAGCGCGGCGAGGGTCTGCTGCGCGCGCTGCTGCTCGGCAAGGACATCGGCAACCAGATCGTCGAGAAGGCGCGCGAGATGCAGCCCGACGGCGTGCTGCTCAACGCGGCGCGCCCGAACCTGCTGCGCTTCATGCCGGCGCTGAACGTGACGACCGAGGAGATCGACCAGATGCTGGCGATGCTGCGCTCGGTTCTCGACTCGCTGTAATCCACGCGAACCGCACCGATGACGACGCACACGACGCTATCGATCCGCTGCTTCGACGCGAGCGATACCGAGGCGGTCGTCGCGCTGTGGCAGGAAGCGTTTCCCGAGTACCGGGACGTGACGAGGCCGCAGCGCAATCCGTATCTGTCGATCGAGAACAAGCTCGCGACGCAGCCGGAACTGTTCTTCGTCGCGGTGCTCGATGCGCGCATCGTCGGCACCGTGATGGGCGGTTATGACGGACACCGCGGCTGGCTGTATTCGCTCGCGGTCGACGCATCGCTGCGACGTCACGGCATCGGCACGCGGCTCGTCGCACACGTCGAAAGTGCGTTGACGAAGCTCGGTTGTCCGAAGCTGAATCTGCAGGTGCTGTCGGCGAAAGCCGAGGTGCGCGCCTTTTACGACGCGCTCGGTTATCGCGCCGATGCGGTAATCAGCCTGGGCAAGCGGCTCGGCAAATTTGCGGACGCGGCGCCGGCCGGTTGAACGTGTCGCGCCGGGCGCGGCGTCCTCTTCGCGCCTGAACGAAAAAGGCCGCATGCGATCGACAACGCATGCGGCCTTTTCTTTATCGCCGTAATCGGCGACGCAGCCGGGTTGTGGAACCCGGCGTCTTTACCCGCCTATTCGCCGAGATAAGCCGCGCGAACCTTCGGATCGTCGAGCATCTGCTTCGCGTCGCCCGACATCGTGACCAGCCCCGAGTCCATCACATAGCCGCGATTCGCGGCCTGCAACGCGAGACGCGCGTTCTGTTCGACCAGCAGCACGGTCATGCCTTCGGCCGAAATCGAGCGCACCACTTCGAAGATCTTCTCGACCATGATCGGCGACAGACCCATCGACGGTTCGTCGAGCAGCAACAGCTTCGGCCGCGAGATGATCGCGCGCGCCATCGCCAGCATCTGCTGCTCGCCGCCCGACAGCGTGCCCGCGTATTGCGAGGCGCGCTCCTTCAGACGCGGGAAGAAGCCGAACATGCGCTCGACGTCGGACTTGATGCCGTCGGCGTCGTTGCGCAGGTAAGCGCCCATCTGCATGTTCTCGACGATCGACATGCGCGCGAAGATGCCGCGCCCTTCCGGCACCATCGCGAGACCGCGCTTCAACAGCTCGTGCGCAGGCAGGCCCTTGATCGACTGGCCCATGTACTCGATGTCGCCGGCCGCGTACGCCTTCAGACCCGTGATCGCCTTCATCGTCGTGGTCTTGCCCGCGCCGTTCGCACCGATCAGCGTGACGAGTTCGCCCTGCCCGACTTCGAGGTCGATGCCCTTGACCGCCTGGATGCCACCGTAGTTGACCTGCAGGCCCTTGATTTTCAACATTGCTTGCGTCGTGGACATCAGTGGACTCCCGCACCCAGATAAGCTTCGATCACCTTCGCATCCTTCTGCACGTCCTGCGGCAGACCTTGTGCGATTACCTTGCCGTAGTCGAGCACGGTCATCTGGTTGCACAGACCCATCACGAGCTTCACGTCGTGCTCGATCAGCAGGATCGTCCGGCCGTCCGCGCGAATCTTGTCGAGCAGCTTCGTGAGTTCGACCTTTTCGGTCGCGTTCATGCCGGCCGCCGGTTCGTCGAGCGCGAGCAGCTTCGGATCGGTCGCCAGCGCGCGCGCGATTTCGAGGCGGCGCTGGTGGCCGTACGACAGATTGCGCGAGGTGTAGTCCGCGTACTGCGCAATGCCGACATAGTCGAGCAGTTCGATCGCGCGCTCCTTGATCTCGCGCTCTTCCTTGCGCTCGCCCGGCGTCTGGAACACTGCGCCGAGCAGGCCGTGTTTGGTGCGCACATGACGGCCGACCATCACGTTCTCGAGCGCGGTCATGCCGCCGAACAGACGGATGTTCTGGAACGTGCGCGCGATGCCCGCCTTCGCGACCTGATAAACCGCAGTCGGCGTGTACGCTTCGCCGTCGAGCTTGAACTCGCCCGAATCCGGCGTGTAGAGGCCCGTGATCACGTTGAAGAAAGTCGTCTTGCCGGCGCCGTTCGGGCCGATCAGCCCGTAGATCTCGCCCGCGCGAATCTGCAGGCCGACCTCGGAAAGCGCCTGCAGGCCGCCGAAGCGCTTGTTGACGCCCTTCACCGACAGACGGATCGGCGCGTTGTTGCTTACGTTATCGCTCATGTCTTTTTCTCCACCGCGGCCTTATACGCGCACCGGCTTCTTGCCGTTGCGCTTCGCCAGCTTCGCAATCCTGTCTTCGTGTTTCGGCGCGGGCCACAGGCCTTCCGAGCGATACAGCATGATGACGACCATCGCGAGACCGTACAGCAACTGACGGATCACTTCGGTATCGACGATTTCATGGCCGAAAATCATGTTCTGCAGCGGGCCCATCGTCGAGCGCAGGAACTCGGGGAACACCGCGAGCAGCACCGCGCCGAGAATCACGCCGGGAATATGGCCCATGCCGCCGAGCACCACGCAGGCGAGCACCACGACCGATTCCCAGAACGTGAACGATTCCGGCGACACGAAGCCCTGGAACGCACCGAACATCGCGCCCGACAGGCCGCCGAACGACGCGCCCATCGCGAACGCGAGCAGCTTCACGTTGCGGGTGTTGATGCCCATTGCCTTGGCGGCGATTTCGTCTTCGCGGATCGCGGCCCATGCACGGCCGATACGCGAATGCTGCAAACGCGTACAGACCCAGATCACGAACAGCGCGCACAGCACGAACAGGTAGTAGTACAGATACACGGACGGGAACTGCACGCCGAACAGCGAATGAGACTGCGAGAGACTGAAGCCGCCGACCTGCACCGGATCGATGCCGGTGATCCCCTTCGGGCCGTTGGTGATGTTCACCGGACGGTCGAGGTTGTTCATGAAGATCCGCACGATTTCCCCGAAGCCGAGGGTCACGATCGCGAGGTAGTCGCCACGCAGACGCAGCGTCGGTGCGCCGAGCAGAATCCCGAACACGGCAGCGAGCGCCATCGCGATCGGCACGATGATCCAGATCGGCATGTGAATGCCGTTCGGCGCCAGATGTGCGATCCAGTCGAATTGCGTGGAGAGGTGCGGCGAGCTCAGCAGCGCGGCCGTGTAGGCGCCGATCGCGTAGAACGCGATGTAGCCGAGGTCCAGCAGGCCGGCGAAGCCGACCACCACGTTGAGGCCGAGCGCGAGCATCACGTACAGCATCGCGAAGTCGAGCACGCGGACCCAGTAGTTGCCGCCCGCCGCGCCGATAATCATCGGTGCCGCGATCACGAGGATGGCCGTGACGACGCCGATCGCCAGCGTCTTCGTCAGGTTCTTTTCGGGGATCAGCGTCGTCGACGGCTCGATCGGTTGAATTGAGGTCATGTTCGTTTACTCCTTATGGCCCGGGATCAGGCGCGATCCGCAACGCGTTCGCCGAGCAGGCCCGACGGACGGAACACCAGCACGACGATCAGCACGATGAACGCGAACACGTCCTGATAGTTGCTGCCGAACACGCCGCCCGTGAGATTGCCGATATAGCCGGCGCCCAGTTGCTCGATCAGACCGAGCAGCACGCCGCCGACCATCGCGCCGCCGAGATTGCCGATCCCGCCGAGCACCGCCGCGGTAAAGGCCTTCAGGCCGGGGATGAAGCCCATGTAGAAGTGTGCATTGCCGTATTCGGACGCGATCATCACGCCGGCGAGAGCCGCCAACGCCGAGCCGATCATGAAGGTGGCCGAAATCACGAAGTTCGGGTTCACGCCCATCAGGCTCGCGACGCCCGGGTTCTCGGCGATCGCGCGCATCGCGCGGCCGAGCTTGGTCTTGTGCACGAGCAGCAGCAGGCCGCCCATCACGAGGAACGCCACCACGATGATGACGATTTCGGTCATCGAGATCACGGCGCCGGGCGTCGTGTCGGTGGCCTTGATCACGTTGATCGGATCGGTGGGCAGCAGCTGCGGGAACGGCAGCGGGTTGCGCGACCAGATCATCATCGCGAGCGTCTGCAGGAGGATCGACACGCCGATCGCGGTGATCAGCGGCGCGAGACGCGGCGCGCGCCGCAACGGCCGGTAGGCCACGCGCTCGATCGTGTAGCCGACCACGGCGCAGACCGCCGCCGCGATGATCAACGCGATGATGAGCGTCGGCACGTTGCCGAGGCCGGGGAAGTGGTTCTGCAGCACGCCTATGGCGGAGAGCGCGACCATTGCGCCTACCATCAACACGTCGCCGTGAGCGAAGTTGATGATGCCCAGAATGCCGTAAACCATCGTATAGCCCAGTGCGATGATGGCATAGACACTGCCAAGCACCAGTCCATTGAGGATCTGCTGGATGAAGATATCCATTTAATGCTCCTTAGCCCGTGCGGCTGGATTCGCGTTTTTCATCTGCCGGTGGGCGATGATGCGTCACGGAATCTCAACCGCACTGCGGGTACTGATATAAAAGACCGGTAAGGGTTATCCGCTGCCGGTTTGCCGTGCGGCCGGGATGCGGTCGCGGGCTCGCCTTGGGCGGATGCAAAAACGGCACCGTTGGATGGGTTCGGTGCCGTCAGGCCATACTTCCCGTCATCACATCTTGACGACGTCGAGAACCGCTTTCTTGCCGTCCTTGAAGTCGTAAAGCGTAATGGCGCCTTCTTTCAAATCACCCTTGTCGTCGAACGCGATGTGGCCGATTACCCCGTTGTAATCGGTCGAAGGCATCGCGGCCAGCACCTTGGGCGCCTCGATCGAATTAGCGCGCTTCATTGCATCGACGATCACGTACACAGCGTCATACGTGAACGGCGCGTAAATCTGCACCGGTGTGTGGAAGCGCTCCTCGTACTTCTTTTCGAAGTCCGCTCCCTTGTCCATCTTCGAAAGCGCGAGTCCCGCCTCCGAGCAGACCAGGTTTTGCACGGCGGTTCCCGCCAGCTCACCTACCTTGTCGGTACACACACCGTCGCCGCCAAGGATTTTTGCCCTGATACCGAGCGCGGCCGCCTGCTTCACAAACGGCCCGCCCGTCGCGTCCATGCCGCCGAACATGATGGCGTCCGGCCGAACACTCTTGATCTTCGTGAGGATGGCCCGGAAATCCGTGGCCTTGTCGTTCGTCGCCTCCCGCGCGACGATCTTCGCTCCGCCCGCTTCGGCCGCCTTCGCGAATTCGTCCGCGAGACCCTTGCCGTAGGCGGTCGCATCGTCCACTACCGCGATGCGTCTGGCGCCCAGCGCCTTCGTGGCGTAATTGGCGAGCGCCGGCCCCTGCTGCGCGTCGGTGGCGACCACGCGATAGGTGGTCTTGAACCCCTGTTGCGTGTACGCCGGATTGGTCGACGACGGCGAGATCTGCACGATGCTCGCGTCGCTATAGATCTTCGACGCTGGAATCGATACCCCCGAGTTCAGATGCCCGACCACCGCGACCACGTGATCGTCCACCAGCTTCTGCGCGACGGCGGTGCCCGTTTTCGGGTCCGCCGCGTCGTCCTGCGCGTCGAGTTGCAGCTGGATCTTCTGACCGTCGATCGTCAGACCCTGCGCATTGATTTCCTCGACCGCGAGGCGCGCCCCATTTTCATTGTCCTTGCCCAGATGCGCGATGCCGCCCGTCAAGGGCGCGGCATGACCGATCTTCACGATAGTCGCTTCGCTCGCGGCAGCCACCGCCGCAGCCGAAGCCGCCGATGCGCCCGCCCCCGCTTCGCCATCCTGTTTCTTGCCGCACGCGGTCAGCATCGCAACCGCGGCCGCGATAGACACGGCGTAAGCAAATTTGACTCGCATCAAGTAGGTCTCCTGCGCCTTGCAAAATCCACTGTTCAGGACCTCAAGGCCTTGAGAACGCGCGCATTGTAACTCCAATTTTATGGCTGGCAATATTGTTGAACCGGTGGGGTTTTCCTGCATTGCAACCGTATTTTGAGAACAAAATACACTTAAGGGAGCAACCTGGTTGCGATCTTTTTTCGTGCATCAGTTGCACCGCCGTCGAGCCCTTTGGCATCAAGTGTTGTAGCCGGTTCGGCCTGAATGCCAGATGCGGCGGGATTCGCGGCACGGATAAGCTTTTGGCGCTCATTAGGTAGAACGCACTAATCGGGTGCGCGGTGAAACGGGGGTCATGATTTGCGCCAGTCTAAACGGGGGCGCATGCTCCGGAAATCAATAAAACACCGGATCACGAATCAAAATAATTTGTGCGCAAACCCACGGAAATGGACCCATTCTTTCGATTTGGCACCTTTTCTGAAAGACTCGCCGGCGATGCGGCCATAAAAAAAGCGCACCCTTGGGTGCGCTTTTTTCGACGCGGATAACCAACCTGTGTCGAGCCGGGTATCGAGCCGGCTGTCAGGTCGGCAGACCGAGCCCGCGCGGCAGCGGGAACGCGATGTTCTCTTCGATGCCCTCGAGCGCGCGCACGTTGCGCACGCCCAGTTCGCGCAAGCGCGCAATGACGGCTTGCGCCAGCACCTCGGGGGCCGATGCGCCGGCCGTCACGCCGATGCGGCGCTTGCCCTCGACCCAGACCGGATCGATCTGATCGGGCGAATCGACCATATAAGCCGGCACGCCAAGCTTTTCGGCCAGCTCGCGCAGGCGGTTCGAGTTCGAACTGTTCGGGCTGCCGACCACGATCACGACGTCGCACTGCGGCGCCATGAACTTCACGGCGTCCTGGCGATTCTGCGTGGCGTAGCAGATGTCCTGCTTCTTCGGCTCACGGATGGACGGATACTTGGCCTTCAGCGCACCGATGATCTCCGCCGCGTCGTCGACCGACAGCGTGGTTTGCGTGACGAACGCGATCCGCTCGGGATCGGCGAGCTGCAACGCCTGCACGTCTTCGATATCTTCGACGAGATGCATGCCCTCGGCCGCCTGGCCCATCGTGCCCTCGACTTCCGGGTGGCCCTTGTGGCCGATCATCACGATGTCGAAGCCGTCCTGGCGCATCTTCGCGACTTCGATATGCACCTTGGTCACGAGCGGACAGGTGGCGTCGTACACCCGCAGTCCGCGCGACTCCGCCTCCGAGCGCACGGCCTTCGACACGCCGTGCGCGCTGAAGATCACCGTGTTGCCGGCCGGCACTTCGTCCAGGCTCTCGATGAAGATCGCTCCCTTCTTGCGCAGATCTTCGACCACATAGGCGTTATGGACGATTTCGTGACGCACGTAGATCGGCGAGCCATACAGCTTGATGGCCCGCTCGACGATCTCGATCGCCCGGTCGACGCCGGCACAGAATCCGCGTGGCTGGGCCAGCAGGATCTCGGCTTCGGCAAGAGTCGTATCCGTGATGCTCATGTTTACAGAATCCCGATGATTTTCACTTCGAACGCCAGCGCCTGGCCGGCAAGCGGGTGATTGAAATCGAACAGGGCCGACGTCTCGCCGACTTCCTTGAGCACGCCAGCATAGCGCCCGCCGCCCGGCGCATTGAATTCGATCAGATCACCCGGCGAAAAATCCTCGCCGATCATGCTGTTCTCCCGCAGTGTAGCGAGAGACACGCGCTGGATCAGTTCCGGATTGCGCGGACCGAACGCCTGGCCCGGCGTTAGCTGAAAGGTCGAATGGTGGCCCACCTTCAAACCTAGCAAAATATCTTCCAGCGGCGGCGCCAGTTGACCGGCGCCGAGCAGCAGCGTGGCCGGCTTGTCGTTAAACGTGTTGATGACTTCGGCGCCATCGGCAAGGGAAAGCCGGTAATGCAGCGTGACGTGTGAACCGGGTTTCACTTCGGAAATGTCGATGATGCTCATGCAATGCTCGCTCAGTCGAAGCGCGCTGCACGCGTGCGCCGCGGGCGCAGTCGACGCGTGTGGCAAACCGTCGGGTGCCGTGCGCAAAGCGCCTATTGTAAGCCACCTAGCGAGCGTCGGCTTGAGTCCGTCGCGCGCGAAGCGGCTCGGCCCCAGCGGCGCCGTCGCACCGTGGGCGCCGTCAATCCGAAGCGGAGGACACTGTATATATGACCGATTTCGCGAGCACAATCGACGAAACACCTGAGGCAACGGCCCTGCCCGCGCCGCGAACCCGCACAGCCGCGGCCCCCGGGGGCGCAACGCCGCGCAAGCGCGCCCGGTCGCGGCTTTTGCGCGGCAAATGGCATAAGCACGACATGCCGCGCGAGCGGCTCATCAAGCAGGGCGCCACCGTACTGTCCGATACCGAGATGATCGCGCTCGTGCTCGGCTCGGGACTGCCCGGCCACGACGTGTTCAGCGTCGCGAGCCAGCTGCTCGGGCGCTTCGGCTCGCTGCGCGCGATGCTCGACGCGACCTACACGGATTTCGACGGCATCCGCGGCATCGGACCGGCAAAAAAGGCGCAATTGCTCGCGATCATGGAAATGGCGCGCCGCTCGCTGGTCGACAAGATGCGCAAGCGCGAGCTGATGAATTCGCCCGAAACGGTCGAGAACTACCTGCGCCTGCTGATCGGCGGGAGGCCGCAGGAAGTATTCGTGTCGCTTTTTCTTGACGCCCGGCATCGGCTGATCGACTGCGAGGAAAGCGCGCACGGTTCGCTCACGCGCATGGCCGTGTATCCGCGCGAGATCGTGCGGCGGGCGCTGAACGCCAATGCGGCGAGCCTCATCGTCGCGCATAATCACCCGTCCGGCGCCGTGCAGCCGAGTGCGAGCGACTGCCGCCTGACGCACACGCTGCGCGATGCGCTCGCGCTGATCGACGTGCAACTGGTCGATCATCTGGTCATCGGCGCGGACAGCGTCTACTCGTTCGCCCGCGCCGGCTGGCCCGGTGCGCCGACGCATGGCGCCGTGTCGGGCATCGCAAATAAGGTTTGATTTTGCGGCTTTTTTTCTGCTAGAATTCCGGTTTGCCTATTTCCAACCCCCTGTTCCGAAGCCATCAAGGCGTTCCGCAAAGGTCAGGCGGCTGCAGTAGCGAGTCCTTCGGCTCAACTTCAGCGCGGCTCTTTTCGGGAAACTTTCACGGCGTTCGAACTCAGAATTAGCGTATTAGGAGTGCTCTCATGGCACGCGTATGCCAAGTAACTGGGAAAGCGCCGATGAGCGGCAACAACGTTTCCCACGCGAACAACAAGACCAAGCGCCGGTTCCTGCCGAACCTGCAAAGCCGCCGTATCTGGGTGGAAAGCGAAAACCGTTGGGTGCGTCTGCGCATTTCGAATGCCGGCCTGCGCCTGATCGACAAGAACGGTATCGACGCTGTGCTCGCAGACCTGCGTGCACGCGGTGAAGCCTAAGGAGTAAATCATGGCAAAGGGCGCACGCGACAAGATCAAGCTGGAATCGACCGCAGGCACGGGTCACTTCTACACGACCACGAAAAACAAACGCAACATGCCGGAAAAGATGCTGATCAAGAAATTTGATCCGGTCATCCGCAAGCATGTTGACTACAAGGAAACCAAGATCAAATAAGATCGAGGCTCCTCTGCCTGACGAAGGCAAATGTGCAAGAAAGCCCCGCATTCGTGCGGGGCTTTTGCTTTTGTGCGGGCAAAATCCGCATTGACCGCGTAACGCTCCCCGTCCGTAGCTGAGGCAGCATCGCTCGCCACGGCCAGCCGCTTTCACTGCGTCCTCGCAAACCGTCCTATCCCGTTCGGCCGACTTTCGTTCGGTCGTTACGACGCGTATCCTTTGTCGTTTCCGCGGCGCACGATTTGTGCGCCATCATCGCAAAACGAAAGAGGGAGATGGTCGGTAATGGAATTCGATGTGGCGATTGTCGGTAGTGGTCTGGCGGGCTTGAGCGTCGCGCTCAATCTCGCGCAAACGCGGCGGGTCGCGGTGATCGCCAAGCGATCGCTGACCGAAGGTGCGAGCGACTGGGCACAAGGCGGCATTGCCGCGGTACTCGATTCCGCGGACAGCATCGACAATCACGTGCGCGACACGCTGGTCGCCGGCGGCGGCCTGTGCGACGAAGCCGCTACGCGCTTCATCGTCGAACATGGGCGCACCGCGATCGAATGGCTGATCGAACAGGGCGTGCCGTTCACGAAAGACGACGCCGCCGAACTCGGTTTTCACCTGACGCGCGAAGGCGGCCACAGCCATCGCCGAATCATTCATGCAGCGGATGCGACCGGCCACGCGGTAGTCGCCACGCTCAGCGAACAGGTGCGCCGCCACCCGAACATCACGCTGTTCGAAGATCACCACGCGATCGACCTGATCACCTCGGATCGCCTCGGCCTGCCCGGCCGCCGTTGCCACGGCCTCTACGCGCTCGACCTGCAAAGCGGCCGCACCGCGACGATCGAGGCGCCGCATACAGTGCTCGCCACCGGCGGCGCCGGCAAGGTCTATCTGTACACGACGAACCCCGACACCGCGACCGGCGACGGCATCGCAATGGCATGGCGAGCCGGTTGCCGCGTGTCGAACATGGAATTCATCCAGTTTCACCCGACCTGTCTGTTCCACCCGTACGCGAAGTCGTTTCTGATTTCCGAAGCGGTGCGCGGCGAAGGCGGCATCCTGAAGCTGCCCGACGGCACGCGCTTCATGCCGAATCACGACGAGCGCGCGGAGCTGGCGCCGCGCGATATCGTCGCGCGTGCAATCGACTTCGAGATCAAGAAGCGCGGCATCGATTGCGTGTACCTCGACATCAGCCACCAACCGCCCGAGTTCCTGCACGAGCATTTCCCGACCATCCTCGCCCGCTGCCTCGAATTCGGCATCGACATCACCAAAGAGCCAATTCCCGTCGTGCCGGCCGCGCACTACACGTGCGGCGGCGTCGTCACCGACCTTGCCGGGCGCACAGATCTCGCGGGCCTTTACGCGGTCGGCGAGACGTCCTGCACCGGCTTGCACGGCGCGAATCGGCTCGCCAGCAACTCGCTGCTCGAATGCCTCGTGATCGGCCGCTCGGCCGCGCAGGCGATCGAAGCGGAAGGCTTCGGCGCCACCGTCCATGCGCCGCTGCCGGCGTGGGACGAAAGCCGCGTCTCCGATCCCGATGAAGAAGTCGTGGTCGCGCACAACTGGGACGAACTGCGTCGGCTGATGTGGAATTACGTCGGCATCGTGCGCACCGACAAGCGGCTCGAGCGCGCCAGGCACCGGCTTACGCTGCTGCGCGACGAGATCCACGAGTACTACGCGAATTTCAAGGTGAGCCGCGATCTGCTGGAACTGCGCAATCTGGTCGACGTCGCGTCGCTGATCGTCGAAGGCGCGCGCTTGCGGCGCGAAAGCCGCGGGCTGCATTTCAGCCGCGACTGGCCGACTACGCTGCCGAAGGCATTGCCGACGGTGTTGTCGCCGGAGTATGCGCGCAAGCGCGACGCGTGAGAAACGGCGGCAAAAGCCGGCACTGAAACGAACGCGGCAAACCAAACAAGGCCATGCCCGGAGACTCCCGGCCATGGCCTTGTTCAGCGAGCGCTCACACGTCGACGCGTCGGAGTGTCGGCGTCAGACGATCCGCATCGAGTAATCCGTTGCGCGCACGTCCTTGGTCAGCGAACCAATCGAAACACGATCGACCCCCGTCTCCGCGATCGTACTCACAGTGTCGAAGTTCACGCCGCCGGATACCTCGAGCACCGCCCGCCCCGCCGTGATACGCACCGCGTCGCGCATCATGTCGAACGAGAAGTTGTCGAGCAGAATCGACTGCGCACCGTGCGCGAGCCCGGTTTCCAGTTGCTCGATCGTTTCGACTTCGATCTGGATCGGCACGCCCGCATTCAACGCAAGCGCCGCGTCCATCGCCGCGCCCACGCCGCCGGCGGCGGCAATGTGGTTTTCCTTGATCAGAATGCCGTCGTACAACGCGAGCCGCTGATTCGCGCCGCCGCCCACCCGCACCGCGTACTTCTGCGCGAGCCGCAAGCCCGGCAGCGTCTTGCGCGTGTCGAGGACGCGCGTATGCGTATGAGCAATCGCGTCGACATAGCGGCGCGTCGCGCTCGCCACGCCCGACAGCAGTTGCAGAAAGTTCATCGCGTTGCGCTCGGCGGTCAGCAGCGCGCGTACCGGCCCGCGCAGTTCGCAGACGGGAGTGTTCGCGTTCATGCGCTCACCCTCGCGGTAACGCCATTGAACCTCGATGCGCGGATCGACCGACCGCATCACGGCGTTGAACCACAGCACACCGCACAGCACCGCATCCTCGCGCACGACGATGCGCGCGTTGCGAATCTCGTCCGCCGGCACGAGTCGGCCGGTCTGGTCGCCGGCTCCGACGTCTTCGGCGAGCGCATCGGCAACATTGCGTGCGAGCGCTGCATCGAACGCGGCGCCATATTGCGCGTGAATTTCCGCGTAGAGCGGCGACACCGCTTCGTCCCGCTCGCCCCCGACGGCCTGCTCGGGCGCCTTCTCAAGTACCGCCATTACGCTGCCCCCACATTCGAATACAGTTGCGCGTCGCGCGCGAGATCGCCGCTCGCCTGCACGCGCTTCTTGTGACGCGCCGCGAAGTCCAGCATGCGGTCGATCGGCAGACGCGCCCGTTCGCCGATCGCGCGCTCGACGAAAATCTCGTTATGGCCGCGTTCGAGCACATCGGCCAGATTCGCGAGGCCGTTCATCGCCATCCACGGACAATGCGCGCAGCTCTTGCAGGTCGCGCTGTTGCCGGCCGTGGGCGCGGCAATCAGCGTCTTGCCGGGCGCGGCGAGCTGCATCTTGTGAAGAATGCCGAGATCGGTCGCGACGATGAAATGCGTCGCATCGAGCTTCTGCGCGGCGTCGATCAACTGGGTCGTCGAGCCGACCACGTCCGCCTGCGCGACCACGTTGGGCGGCGACTCCGGATGCACGAGCACCTTTGCTAGCGGATACTCGGCGCGCAGCAGATCGAGTTCGATGCCCTTGAATTCGTCGTGCACGAGGCACGAGCCCTGCCACATCAGCATGTCCGCGCCGGTCTTGCCCTGGATGTAGCTGCCGAGATGGCGGTCCGGCGCCCAGATGATCTTCTCGCCGCGCGCATGCAGATCGGCGACGATCTCGAGCCCGATCGACGACGTCACCATCCAGTCCGCGCGCGCCTTCACTGCCGCGCTCGTGTTCGCGTACACGACTACCGTGCGGTCCGGATGCGCATCGCAGAACGCCGAGAATTCGTCGACCGGACAGCCGAGATCGAGCGAACAGGTCGCATCCAGATCCGGCATCAGAATGCGCTTGTCGGGGCTGAGGATTTTCGCGGTCTCGCCCATGAAGCGCACCCCCGCCACCACGAGCGTTTGCGCGTCGTGATCGCGCCCGAAGCGGGCCATTTCCAGCGAGTCGGCCACGATGCCGCCGGTTTCGTCGGCGAGCTCCTGCAATTCCGCGTCGACATAATAGTGCGCGACGAGTACGGCTTTCTCGCGCTCGAGTAATGCACGAATCCGTGCCTTCAGTGCCGCCTTTTCTGCCGCCGACGGCATCTCGGGCACCTTCGCCCATGCCTGACCGATCCCGCAAGTCGTGCCTTGCGCCTGCGGCCGGTCATATTCGACGGTCCTGATCGCCTGCTGCTCCATGATCTCCTCTGTCCTCGCCGCGCCGCCGCTTGCCCATCGAGTCACTACAGTCGCGACGGCTTTCCACGACGCCAAAAAGAAAAACCCCGCCAACGCGGGGTTTTGTGACGTTCTGAAATTTTAATGGATTTTTTCGCGCTCAAGCATAGCGACGCAGTCGCGTCGCGAAATCGTGCAGCGCCTTGATGCCGCTCTGCTCGGCGCGATGGCACCAGTCCTGCAATTGCGCGAGCAGTTGTTCGCGCGATGCGTTGGAGCGTTCCCACATCGACGCGAGTTCGTTGCGCATATCGATGTAGGTCTTGAGCTTCTGGCTGTTGGCGAAGATTTGCGGCAGCTGGCGCTTCTGCGGCTCGTTCAGCCCAGCCTCTTCCTTGTGGAACCAGCTACGCGCACCGCGCATCAACTGATACTTCTCGCGCGAGCCGACATCCTTCAGATGCGCAAGCTCCTGGCGGTACGCGCGCTTGAGCGCCTTGCCGTAACGCGCCATCACTTCGTAGCGGTTTGCGAGCACGGCCTGCAGCGTGTCCTGGTCGAGCACGAGCTTGCCGGTGGTCAGACGCGGCGTGGGCGCGACCTTCTTCACCTTGGCAAGACGGAACGCCGACATGATGCGGATGTACATCCAGCCGATGTCGAACTCGTACCATTTGTTCGACAGCTTGGCCGACGTCGCATACGTATGATGATTGTTGTGCAGCTCTTCGCCGCCGATGATGATGCCCCACGGGAAGATGTTGGTGCTCGCATCCGACGAATTGAAGTTGCGATAGCCCCAGAAGTGCGCGAGGCCGTTGACCACGCCGGCAGCCCAGAACGGAATCCAGATCATCTGCACGGCCCAGATCGTCAGGCCGACGACGCCGAACAGCGCGATGTTGATCACCATCATCAGGCTCACGCCGAGAATCGGGTACTTCGTGTAGACGTTGCGCTCCATCCAGTCGTTCGGCGTGCCGTGGCTGAACTTGCGCATCGTTTCTTCGTTTTTCGCTTCGGTGCGATACAGCTCGGCGCCTTCGAGCAGCACCTTCCAGATACCGCGCGTTTGCGGGCTGTGCGGATCTTCCTCGGTCTCGCACTTCGCGTGGTGTTTGCGGTGGATCGCGGCCCACTGGCCGGTCAGCATGCCGGTGGTCATCCACAGCCAGAAGCGGAAAAAATGACTCGCGATGGGATGCAGCTCCAGCGCGCGATGCGCCTGGCAGCGATGCAGATAGACGGTCACGCCGATAATCGTGATGTGCGTCACGATGAGCGTGTACACGACGAGTTGCCACCACGAGAAGTGCAACAGGCCGTGAGCAAGAAAATCGAGCAAAGAATTCAACAAGGTAAGTTACCTGCAGAACGAGAGATACGGAGCACACGCATTGCGTGTGTCAAGAAAGTGAAAGCATACAGCGGGATAGCACGATATTCTACTTGAAGCATCCCAAGTGTTTGTAACAAATAGGGATTTTTTGTGTGATATCAATATCATAACGGCCGCTGCGGACCGTTTCGGGCGGCGCGGCGGGGCGTCGATCCCGTCAGCGAACGTCGCTCGCAGCGCCGTCCATCGGCCCGGGCGCGGCCTCGGGCAAGGAAGCGGACGCGGCAACAGGCGCCGCGCCGGAGTCGGAGCCGGGGCCGGGGCCGGTCATAGTTACCGGATGCGGCATAGCGCCGCCCGCCGGTCCGACGATCCGCACTTCGCGTTGCGCGAGCGGAATCGAGATGCCGTGTTCGGAGAACAGGCGCCACATGTTGCGGTTGACCGCCGAGCGCACGCCCCCCGTGCCGGTCGCCGCGTCAGCGATCCAGAAACCCAGTTCGAGATTGATGCCGTCGGGGCCGAAGCCCACCAGATACGGCGTCGGCGCCGGCTCGCGCAAGACGCGCGGCACGTCGTCGGCGGCCTGGACGAGCAGCGCCATGGCCTGCTCGACGTCGGACGTATAGGCGATCTGCACGGCCGCCTTGGCATAGCCGCGCGTCAGGTACGACGACTGGTTCTGCACCACGTCGGTAATGAGCTTTTCGTTCGGAATCAGCGTTTCGATGCCGTCGAGCCCGCGCACGACGGTGTAGCGCGTGCGGATCTGCGTGACCATGCCTTGCAGGCCGCCCGTGCTGATCGTGTCGCCGATCCGCAACGACCGGTCGAGCAGGATGATGAAGCCCGACACGTAGTTGCTCGCGATCTTCTGCATGCCGAAGCCGAGCCCGACCCCGAGCGCGCCACCGAACACGCCGAGCACGGTGATGTCGATGCCGACGATCGACAGGCTGATCAGGATCGCCGCCAGCACGAAAGCCGCCCGGCCGACGCGC
Source organism: Paraburkholderia sp. Ac-20342 (assembly GCF_017104985.1). NCBI lineage: Bacteria > Pseudomonadati > Pseudomonadota > Betaproteobacteria > Burkholderiales > Burkholderiaceae > Paraburkholderia > Paraburkholderia sp. Ac-20342. Next base: position 82,075 of record NZ_JAAGPQ010000016.1, read on the forward strand.
GCGACCACGACCTTCAGGTTCGCGTCGAGCGTTTTCGAGCGCATCAGGCGGTCTTCGAACGTCGAGCCGAGCCACATCGCGACGATCATCGTGATGCCGACCCACAGCAGGCCGGTTACGAGCGAGAGCAGCGTCATGTGCGCGTTGGCGACACGGAACCGCACGCTGCCCATCCACGCGATCACCTCGTCCTGGATGCCCATCAGCGTGAGCACCATGCCGATCCAGACCACCACCGAGACGGTCTTCTCGACGAGGAAAAGCCACGGATGCACGCCGCCGTCGCGGCTGAAGACGCGGCGCGCGAAGAAGAACACGATGTAGATGAGGCCGATGCCGGCAAGCGGCACCAGCGCCAGATCGAGCAGCGCGGTGTGCATGAACTGGCCGGCGATCGCCCGCGCGAGCCACACGAGCGCCGCGCCGAGCAGCGGAAAGGCCGCGCGGTTCAGGCTTTCCATGCCGAAACGCAGGGTCTGGTAGCGCGGATGCCGCGGGCCGCCGAGGCGGCGGCGCAGCGTGCGCGCAAGCAGCCACGCGACGAGCAGCGTCGCGAGCAGGATGCCGACCTGCCACAACATCACGGGCTGACCGAAGTCGTGCGCGATGTCGCTGAAGCGATGGAAAAAAAGACTCGTCTGCATGATCTCGCCGAAAGCGCCGGCGCGCCGCGACTGCAAGGCAGCCCGCGCACGCCGGCAAAAAACCGGACGCGCCTAGCTCTGGCGCTCCAGCACGGCGGCGAAGAAGCCGTCGGTGGCGTGACGGTGCGGCCACAGCTTCAGGTAATCGTCCATGTCGAGCTCGATGCGCTGCTCGGCGAGCACGTCGCGCACGGGCACCAGCGCGAAATCGGGATGATCGGCGAGGAACTGCTGCACGATCGCCTCGTTTTCCGCTTCGAGAATCGAGCAGGTCGCATAGACGAGCCGGCCGCCCTTCTTCACGAGACGCGCCGCGCTCGCGAGAATCGACGCCTGCTTCGGCGCCAGCTCGGCAATCGACTCCGGCGACTGGCGCCACTTCAGGTCCGGGTTGCGGCGCAGCGTGCCGAGGCCGCTGCACGGCGCGTCGACGAGCACGCGGTCGATCTTGCCGGCGAGGCGCTTGATCTTCGCGTCGTGTTCGCTGTCGATCAGCACCGGGTTCACGTTCGACAGGCCGCTGCGCGCAAGGCGCGGCTTCAGCTTGGCGAGACGCCGCTCGGAGATGTCGAACGCGTAGAGCCGGCCGGTCGAGCGCATCGCCGCGCCGAGCGCGAGCGTCTTGCCGCCGGCGCCCGCGCAGAAATCGACGATCATCTCGCCGCGCCGCGGCGCGACCAGCGAGCACAGCAACTGGCTACCCTCGTCCTGCACTTCGAGCCAGCCCTGCTGGAACGCGTCGAGCTTCGTCAGCGCCGGCTTGCCGACCACGCGCACGCCGAGCGGCGCGAACGGCGTGGCGCCCGCCTCGATGCCGGCCTTCGACAGCGCGCCCAGCACGTCGTCGCGGCTCGCCTTGACCGGATTCGCACGCAAGTCGAGCGGCGCCGGGTAGTTCAGCGCGGCGGCCAGTTGCGCCAGCTCGGCGCCTTCGAAGCGCGTGCCGAGCGCCTGGCAGATCCAGTCGGGAAGATTCAGGCGAATCCGCAGCGGCAGGCTCTCCGGGTCGATCCTCGACACGTGTTCGAGCCACGTCGCCTCGGCTTCGCTGACGAACGGCTTGAGCGCGTTGCGCCCGACCGTCTGCATCAGGCCGAGCAGCGCCATGCGGCGCGCGGGGTTGCCGGTGCCGCTTTCGGCCAGATGCGCGAACTCCATCCGGCGGCGCAGCACCGCGAACACCGCCTCGGCGATCACACCGCGCTCGGCGTGCCCGAGCTTCGGATGCGCGCGGAAAAACCGGCTCGTGGTGGCGTCGGCGGGACCGTTGAGCCGCAGCACTTCGGCCAGCAGCGTTTCAGTTTGACCAATCAGGAAACCATGCAATCTCATGCGCCCTCTCCGGCGGGGTGACCGGCAAAGAGCCATTGAGGCTCCGGCGGCGTAAGCGTGACGCGCAGGCCGTCGAGAGCAAGACGCCCTTCGACGAACCAGCGCGCCGCGCGCGGATAAATGATGTGTTCGGTGGTCAACACGCGTGCGGCGAGCGTCTCGGCGGTGTCGCCCGCCACGACCGGCACCGCCGACTGCGCGACGATCGGCCCGTGGTCGAGCTGCGACGTGACGAAGTGCACCGACGCGCCGTGGAACCGCACGCCGGCGTCGAGCGCCTGCTGATGGGTCTTGAGGCCCGCAAAGCTCGGCAGCAGCGACGGATGCACGTTGAGCATGCGCCCGGCGTAATGGTCGACGAAGCGCGCGGTCAGCACGCGCATGAAGCCCGCGAGCAGCACGAGGTCCGGTGCGAATGCGTCGATCTGTTCGGCGAGCGCCGCGTCGAAGCTGTCGCGGTCGGGAAACTGGCGGTGATCGACCACCGCCGTGGCGATGCCATGCGACGCCGCGAACGTGAGCCCCGCGGCATCGGGACGGTTGGCAATCACGGCGGCGACCCTGGCCGGCCAGCCATCGCTCGCGCAGGCGCGCACGATGGCTTCCATGTTGCTGCCCCGTCCGGAAATCAGGATGACGAGTTTTTTCATGCGCGGATTTTATCATTCGGCAATCGCCTGACAGCGGCCTCGCAGCCGTGCGCTGCGCCAAACGTTTATAATCGTTTGTTTTGCGGCACCCTGGCCGCGCCCCTATTGCCACCGCAGCAAGCGCTGCAACCCGTTATCGTGAGAGTCTTCCGCGGTCTTCCCAATGCCGAGAGCCGCGCGCCGTGCGCGCTGACCATCGGCAACTTCGACGGTGTCCACCGCGGCCACCAGGCTCTGCTCGCGCACGTGCGCGCGGCCGCCGACGCCCGCGGCCTGCCCGTCTGCGTGATGACCTTCGAGCCGCACCCGCGCGAATTCTTCAACCCGGCCGGCGCGCCGCCGCGCATCGCGATGCTGCGCGACAAGCTCGAGGCGCTGCGCACCAACGGGGTCGACCGGGTCGTCGTCGAGCACTTCAATCACACGTTCGCGAGCCAGTCGCCGGACTCGTTCGTCGAGCGGATCATCGTCAACGGGCTGCACGCGCGCTGGATCATGATCGGCGACGACTTCCGCTACGGCGCGAAGCGCGCCGGCGATTTCGCCTCGCTGCAGGCGGCCGGCAAGCAGTACGGCTTCGAAGTCGAGCAGATGGCGACCGTCGCCGATCCGTCGGGCGCGCGCATTTCGAGCTCGGGCGTACGCGCGGCGCTGGTCGCGGGCGACCTCGACGCAGCGCGCGCCGCACTCGGCCGCGACTACCTGATCAGCGGCCACGTCACGCACGGCATGAAGCTCGGCCGCGATCTCGGCTTTCCCACGCTCAATCTGCCGATCGCGCACAAGCGCCCGGCGCTGGCCGGCATCTTCGTCGTGCAGGTGCACGGCATCGCCGAGCAACCGCTGCCCGGCGTCGCGAGCCTCGGCGTGCGTCCCACCGTCGACGATTCCGGCCGCGTGCTGCTCGAAGTGCATCTGCTCGACTGGCACGGCGACGCGTATGGCAAACTCGTGCGCGTCGAATTTCTGAAGAAGCTGCGCGACGAGGAGAAATTCGTCGATCTCGAAACGCTGACCGCCGCGATCGCGCGCGACGTCGCCAATGCGCGCGCGTGGCTCGCCGCGGCCGGCGCCGGCACGCCGGGCAGCCGTTCCACCGGGTTCGCCACGTCGGCCACCGACCGAATTAGATAACCGCCGCGGTTCGGGCCGGCGCACCGCCCCGCCCGAACCGTCGCCGCGCGCATCGAAGGGCATCGGCATCATGCGAGCCGCCTGCCGGGCGCGTCCCACGCTCCTCGCGCAGCGTGCGCAATCCGCGCCCCGCTGCGCATAGAACGAATTCACCGCCATCCACATCATGAGCAACAAGAAAGCCGATTCGAAACCGCAGTCACGCTACCCGGTCAACCTGCTCGACACGCCGTTCCCGATGCGCGGCGACCTGCCCAAACGCGAACCGCAATGGGTCAAGGACTGGCAGGAACGCAAGGTCTACGAGACGATCCGCGCCGCGTCCAAAGGCCGCAAGAAGTTCATCCTGCACGACGGCCCGCCGTATGCGAACGGCGACATCCACCTCGGCCACGCGGTGAACAAGATCCTCAAGGACATGATCGTCAAGGCGCGCAATCTGGCGGGCTTCGACGCGGTCTACGTGCCGGGCTGGGACTGCCACGGCATGCCGATCGAAATCCAGATCGAAAAGCAGTTCGGCAAGTCGCTGCCGGCGGCCGAGGTGATGCAGAAGGCGCGCGCCTACGCGACCGAGCAGATCGAGAAGCAGAAGGTCGGCTTCCGCCGTCTGGGCGTGCTCGGCGACTGGGACAATCCGTACCGGACGATGAACTTCGCCAACGAGGCCGGCGAAATCCGCGCGCTCGCGAAGATCATGGAAAAGGGCTATGTGTTCCGTGGCCTGAAGCCGGTCAACTGGTGTTTCGACTGCGGCTCGGCGCTCGCCGAAGCGGAAGTCGAGTACAAGGACAAGACCGATCCGACCATCGACGTGCTGTTCAGCTTCGCCGAGCCGGACAAGACCGCGCAGGCCTTCGGCCTCGCCGCGCTACCGCGCAGCGAAGGCGGCATCGTGATCTGGACCACCACGCCGTGGACCATTCCTGCCAACCAGGCGCTGAACCTGCACCCGGAAATCGTTTACGCGCTCGTCGACACGCCTCGCGGCCTCCTGATCCTCGCCGAGGAACGCGTCGAGGCGTGCCTCAAGCTCTACGGCCTCGAAGGCACCGTCATCGCGACCACGCCGGGCGCGAAGCTCGTGAATCTGCGCTTCAACCATCCGCTCGCGTCCGCGCATCCAGCTTACAAGCGCACCGCGCCGGTCTATCTCGGCGACTACGTGACGACCGAAACCGGCACCGGCGTCGTGCACTCGTCGCCCGCCTACGGCGTGGAAGACTTCGTGTCGTGCAAGGCGCACGGCATGTCGGACTCGGACATCATCAACCCGGTGATGGGCGACGGCCGCTACATCGAATCGCTCGCGCTGTTCGGTGGCCTGTCGATCTGGGCGGCCAATCCGCAGATCGTCGAGGCGCTGCAAGGCGCCGGCTCGCTGCTGCGTACCGAGAAGTACACGCACAGCTACATGCACTGCTGGCGCCACAAGACGCCGATCATCTATCGCGCCACCTCGCAGTGGTTCGCCGGCATGGACGTGAAGCCGAACGACAGCGACAAGACGCTGCGCGAAACCGCGCTCGAAGGCATCGAGAACACGGCCTTCTATCCGTCGTGGGGCAAGCAGCGCCTCTTCAGCATGATCGCCAACCGCCCGGACTGGACGCTGTCGCGTCAGCGCCAATGGGGCGTGCCGATGGCGTTCTTCGTGCACAAGGAAACCGGCGAGCTGCATCCGCGCACGCTCGAACTGCTCGAACAGGTCGCGCAGCGCGTCGAGCAGGCGGGCATCGAGGCGTGGCAGACGCTCGATCCGCGCGAGCTGCTCGGCGACGACGCGAATCTGTACGAAAAGAACCGCGACACGCTCGACGTCTGGTTCGACTCGGGCACGACGCACTGGCACGTACTGCGCGGCTCGCACAAGGACGAGCTGCAGTTCCCGGCCGACCTGTACCTCGAAGGCTCGGACCAGCATCGCGGCTGGTTCCACTCGTCGCTCCTGACCGCTTCGATGCTCGACGGCCGTCCGCCCTACAACGCGCTGCTCACGCACGGCTTCACCGTCGACGGCGAAGGCCGCAAGATGAGCAAGTCGCTCGGCAACGGTATCGATCCGCATGAAGTGGCGAACCGCCTCGGCGCGGAAATCATCCGCCTGTGGATCGCCTCGACCGACTACTCGGGCGAACTCGCGATCTCCGAGGAAATCCTCAAGCGCGTGACGGAAAGCTATCGCCGCATCCGCAACACGCTGCGCTTCCTGCTCGCGAATCTGTCGGACTTCGACTTCGCGCAGCACGCGCGTCCGGTCGAAGACTGGCTCGAAATCGATCGTTACGCGGTGGCGCTCTCGGCAAACCTGCAGAACGACATCCTCGCGCACTACGAAAAGTACGAGTTCCACCCGGTCGTCGCGAAGCTGCAGACGTTCTGCTCGGAAGACCTCGGCGGCTTCTACCTCGACGTGCTGAAGGACCGCCTCTACACCACGGCGGCCGATTCGGTCGCGCGCCGCTCGGCGCAAACCGCGCTCTACCACATCGCGCACGGTCTGCTGCGTCTGATGGCGCCGTTCCTGTCGTTCACCGCCGAAGAAGCGTGGAAGGTGTTCCAGCCGGATAGCGAAACCATCTTCACCGAGACCTACCACGCGTTCCCGGCCATGCCGGACGCGGGTGCGTTGCTCGACAAGTGGACGCTGCTGCGCGCCGCGCGCGGCGACGTGACGAAGGCGCTCGAAGAGGCCCGCGTGGCGAACCTGATCGGCTCGTCGCTGCAGGCCGAAGTCGAAATCCGCGCGAGCGGCGCGCGTTACGACGCGCTCGCGAGCCTCGGCGAAGACCTCAAGTTCGTGCTGATCACGTCGGCGGCGAAGGTCGTGAAGGTGGACAGCGAAGCGGACGAAAGCGTCGAGGTGATCGCCTCGAAGTATCTGAAGTGCGAGCGCTGCTGGCACTATCGCCCGGACGTCGGCACGATCGCCGAGCATCCGTCGCTGTGCGGCCGCTGCTTCAGCAATCTGTTCGGCAATGGCGAAACGAGGAGCGCGGCATAATGGCGGGAAGCATCTCGAAAACATCGGCCCGAAGCGGCTCGCTGGCCCCTTGGCTCGGCATCGCGCTGATCGTCATCCTGTTCGACCAGTTGACGAAAATCGCGGTCCGCAAGGTGTTCGCCTACGGTGTGCCGCACGAGATCACGCCGTTTTTCAACCTGATCCTCGTGTACAACCGCGGCGCCGCGTTCAGCTTCCTCGCGATGGCGGGCGGCTGGCAGCGCTGGGCGTTCACCGCGCTCGGCGTGGTCGCGGCGCTCGTGATCTGCTATCTGCTCAAGCGGCATAGCGGACAGAAAATGTTCTGCACGGCGCTCGCGCTGATTCTCGGCGGCGCGCTCGGCAACGTGATCGACCGGCTCGCCTACGGCCACGTGATCGACTTTCTCGATTTCCACGTGGGCGGCTGGCACTGGCCGGCGTTCAATCTCGCCGACAGCGCGATCACGATCGGCGCGATCCTGCTCGTGATCGACGAGCTACGGCGCGTGCGCGGTTCATCACGCTGACGCCACCGACGCGAGGCACGGCCGCGCGGCGCGTCGGGTTTGAAACGCACGGCAGCGGCAACGGGTGACGGGTAACACCACCGCGCCCTTGCGCCGCCGGGCGCCATCATGCTTTGTCGGAGGCTTTCGTTGGCAACCGCAGAACTCGCAGGCAAACACCTCGTCCTCGGCATGACGGGCGGCATCGCCTGCTACAAGATCGCCGAACTCACGCGTCTGCTGACCAAGGCGGGCGCGACCGTGCAGGTCGTCATGACCGAAGCGGCCACGCAGTTCATCACTCCCGTCACGATGCAGGCGCTCTCGGGCCGGCCCGTCTACACGAGCCAGTGGGACGGTCGCGTGCCGAACAACATGGCGCACATCGACCTGTCGCGCGAAGCCGACGCGATCGTGATCGCGCCCGCCTCGACCGACTTCCTCGCCAAACTCGCGCACGGCATGGCCGACGATCTGCTCTCGACGCTATGTGTCGCGCGCGACTGCCCGCTGCTCGTCGTGCCGGCGATGAACCGGCAGATGTGGCAGAACCCGGCCACGCAACGCAACGTCGCGCAACTGCGCGCGGACGGCATCGAGGTGCTCGGCCCCGATTCGGGTCCGCAGGCCTGCGGCGAAGTGGGCGACGGGCGCATGCTCGAAGCAGCCGCGACCTATGAAGCGATCGCGTCGTTCTTCGCGCCGAAAATCCTCGCCGGCCGCCGTGTGCTGCTGACCGCCGGGCCGACCTTCGAGCCTCTCGATCCGGTGCGCGGCATCACGAACCGTTCGAGCGGCAAGATGGGCTTCGCGCTCGCGCGCGCCGCGCAGCAGGCCGGCGCCGAGGTACACCTGGTGGCCGGTCCGGTCGCCCTCGAAACGCCGTGGGGCGTGTTCCGCGAAGACGTGCAAACCGCGCAGCAGATGCACGACGCGGTGATGCGGGCTGTCGCCGACGCGGACGTGTTCATCGGCGTCGCCGCCGTGGCCGACTGGCGCGTCGATCACGTCAGCGAACAGAAGATCAAGAAGACCGCCGAGCGCACGCTGCCGAGCTTCTCGTTCGTCGAGAATCCGGACATCCTCGCCGCGGTCGCCAAGTTGCCGAAGCCGCCGTTCACGGTCGGTTTCGCCGCGGAAAGCGGCAACCTCGAAGTCCACGGCGAGGAAAAGCGCGCGCGCAAGAACGTGCCGCTGCTGATCGGCAACCTGGGCCCGCTGACGTTCGGGCTCGACGACAACGAAGTGATCCTGTTCGAAGCAGGCAACGCCACCAGACTGCCGCGCGCCGACAAGCAGACGCTCGCGCGCGCGCTGATCGCCGAGATCGCCGGGCGCCTGCCCGACACCGGCCCGGGGCGCTGAAGGCAAACGGCGGCGAGCCCGCGTGGCTGCCGTCGGCGCTGACTACGCTGACTCGTGGCCGGAATCATCTGGAGCACTACTGACATGACGCTACTTTCCGTGCTCGATCAAACGCCGGTGATCTCCGGGCACTCGGTGGCGGACGCCATCGCCGCCACGGTCGAACTCGCGCAGCTCGCCGACGACCTCGGCTACACGCGCTACTGGTGCGCCGAGCACCACGGCCTGCGCGGCGTGTCGAACCCCTGCCCCGAAGTGATGCTGGCGCGCCTCGGCAGCGTGACGAAACGTATTCGCCTCGGCTCCGGCGGCGTGATGCTGCCGTACTACAGTCCGTTCAAGGTCGCCGAGCAGTTCATGATGCTCGAAGCGCTGTTCCCGAACCGTATCGACCTCGGCGTCGGACGCGCGCCGGGCGGCGATATGCGCACCGCGCAGGCGGTGGCCGCCGGCGCCTACAATCGCGGCGAAATTTTCCCGCAGCAGGTTGCCGATCTGCTCGGGCTCATGCACGGCACGCTCCCCGCCGATCACCTCGCGCAAGGCGTGCTGCTGCAACCGCAAATCGATACGCGCCCGCAACTGTGGATGCTCGGTTCGAGCGAATTCGGCGGCCTGCTCGCGGCGCAGCTCGGCATTCGTTTCTCGTTCGCGCATTTCATCAATGCGCATTTCGGCAGACAGGTCGCGCTCGCGTATCGCGAGCGTTTCCAGCCGAGCGTGGAAGCGTCGCAGCCGTATCTCGCCGCGGCGGTTTTCGTGATCTGCGCCGACACCGACCAGGAAGCCGCCGACCTCGAAAAAGCCGTCGATCTGCGCCGCGTGCAAATGGCGCACGGCCTGAACGAGCCGATTCCGACGATCGAACAAGGCGTCGCGCAGGAGTACGGCGAGCGCGAACGGCTCGTGATCGACCGCGAAAAACCACGCAGCATTATCGGCACGCCGGAGCGCGTCACCGAGCGGCTCGCGGATTTGCAGGAGCAGTTCCAGGCCGACGAACTGATGGTGCTCACGGTCGCCGGCAGTTATCACGCGCGGCTGCGCTCCTATGAACTTCTCGCCGAGGCGTTCCAGCTCGGCTCGCATCCGGCGGCTTGACGGGCGGCACCTCCGTGCCCCTGCCCGCCGTCCATCCCAACGACCACGACAACCCCAACATTCCCGATCGAACCCGAATGAAACTCGACCTGAAGATTCTCGATGAGCGCATGCGCGAACAGCTTCCCGCCTACGCGACGACCGGCAGCGCCGGCCTCGATCTGCGCGCCTGCCTCGACGAACCGCTGACGCTGAAACCGGGCGAAACCGCGCTGGTGCCGACCGGCCTCGCGATTCACGTCGGCGATCCCGGTTATGCGGCGCTGATTCTGCCGCGCTCGGGTCTCGGGCATAAGCACGGCATCGTGCTCGGCAATCTGGTCGGCCTGATCGATTCCGATTACCAGGGGCAACTGATGATTTCGACGTGGAATCGCGGCGCAACGACGTTCGTGCTGAATCCGATGGAACGCCTCGCGCAACTGGTGATCGTGCCGGTCGTGCAGGCCGAGTTCAATATCGTCGATGACTTCGAGGAAAGCGCGCGCGGCGCGGGCGGATTCGGCAGCACCGGCAAGCATTGATTGCCTGATTGCCGCGGTGCGACACGGCTGCCGCGTTTTTCAGCGCACCCGGCTAGCGGAAAACCGGAGCGTAAACGGAGCATAAAAAAACGGCGCGGGATAAAACCCGCGCCGTTCTGCTTCTGGCCTTTGGTCGTTTAGCCGGCTTGACGCCACACCGGCCACGCCGACCTCACCAACATCACTCCACTTCCACCGCTTCCGGATTCGGATTGCGCGGCGCCGGATGCTCGTCGAAGGTCAACTGCACCTTGTCTTCGGCATCGACGTCGACCGTCACCCGGCCGCCGTTCATCAGCTTGCCGAACAGCAATTCGTCGGCGAGCGCGCGACGGATCGTGTCCTGGATCAGACGCTGCATCGGCCGCGCGCCCATCAGCGGATCGAAACCGTGTTTCGCGAGATGCTTGCGCAGCGCGTCGGTGAAGAGCGCGTCAACCTTCTTCTCGTGCAACTGGTCTTCGAGCTGCATCAGGAACTTGTCGACCACGCGCATGATGATTTCCTCATCGAGCGAGCGGAAGCTGATCGTCGCATCCAGACGGTTACGGAACTCTGGCGTGAACATGCGCTTGATGTCGACCATCTCGTCGCCCGCCTCGCGGCGGTTCGTGAAGCCGATCACCGACTTGCCCATCGCCTCGGCGCCCGCGTTCGTCGTCATGATGATGATGACGTTGCGGAAGTCCGCCTTGCGGCCGTTGTTGTCGGTCAGCGTGCCGTGGTCCATCACCTGCAGCAGCACGTTGAAGATGTCCGGATGTGCCTTCTCGATTTCGTCGAGCAGCAGCACGCAATGCGGCTTCTTCGTGATCGCTTCGGTCAGCAGGCCGCCCTGGTCGAAACCGACGTAGCCCGGCGGCGCGCCGATCAGCCGGCTCACCGCATGACGCTCCATGTATTCCGACATGTCGAAGCGGATCAGCTCGATGCCGAGCGTGAACGCGAGCTGCTTCGCCACTTCCGTCTTGCCGACCCCGGTCGGACCCGAGAACAGGAACGCGCCGATCGGCTTGTCGAGCTTGCCGAGGCCCGCGCGCGCCATCTTGATCGCGGCCGACAGCGCGTCGATGGCCGGGTCCTGCCCGAACACCACGCTCTTGAGGTCGCGGTCGAGCGTCTGCAGCTTGCTGCGATCGTCCTGCGAGACGCTTTGCGCCGGCACGCGCGCGATCTTCGAGATAATTTCCTCGATCTCGTTCTTGCCGATCGTCTTCTTCTGCTTCGACTTCGGCAGAATGCGCTGCGCCGCGCCCGCTTCGTCGATCACGTCGATCGCCTTGTCCGGCAGGTGGCGGTCCGTGATGAAGCGCGCCGACAGTTCAGCCGCCGCCGACAGCGCACCCGACGAATATTTGACGCCGTGGTGCTCTTCGAAGCGCGACTTGAGCCCGCGCAGGATCGCCACCGTCTGCTCGACGGTCGGCTCGGTCACGTCGACCTTCTGGAAGCGACGCGACAGCGCCGCGTCCTTCTCGAAGATGCCGCGATATTCGGTGAACGTGGTCGCGCCGATGCACTTCAGCGTGCCCGACGAGAGCGCCGGCTTCAGCAGGTTCGAGGCATCGAGCGTACCGCCCGACGCGGCGCCCGCGCCGATCAGCGTATGAATTTCGTCGATGAACAGAATCGCGTGCGGACGCTCCTTCAGTTCCTTCAGCACCGTCTTCAGGCGCTGCTCGAAGTCTCCGCGATACTTGGTGCCCGCAAGCAGCGCCCCCATGTCGAGCGAATACACCTGCGCATCGGCCAGAATGTCAGGCACTTCGCCACGCGTGATGCGCCAGGCGAGCCCTTCGGCGATCGCGGTTTTACCGACGCCCGCCTCGCCGACCAGCAACGGATTGTTCTTGCGCCGGCGGCACAGCACCTGTACCACGCGCTCGACTTCCGACTCGCGCCCGATCAGCGGATCGATGCGGCCGTCCTTCGCCATCTGGTTCAGGTTCTGGGTGAACTGGGCGAGCGGCGTTTCTTTCTGCGCGGCGGCCTCGTCGGCCTCGGCGTTCGCGTCGCTCGCTTTCGCGGCGTCCGAACTGCTCGTCTTGGCGATGCCGTGCGAGATGAAATTGACCACGTCCAGGCGCGTGACGCCCTGCTGCTGCAGGTAGTACACCGCATGCGAGTCCTTCTCGCCGAAGATCGCGACCAGCACGTTCGCGCCGGTCACTTCCTTCTTGCCGTTCGAGGTGGACTGCACATGCATGATCGCGCGCTGGATCACACGCTGGAAACCCAGCGTGGGCTGCGTATCGACGTCGTCCGTGCCCGGCACGGTCGGCGTGTTGTCATGAATGAAGTTGCGCAGGTTCTGGCGCAGATCCTCGATATTGGCCGCGCATGCACGCAACACCTCCGCCGCCGTCGGGTTATCCAACAGGGCGAGCAAAAGATGTTCGACCGTTATGAACTCGTGCCTTGCCTGGCGTGCTTCCATGAACGCCATGTGCAGGCTGACTTCCAGTTCCTGGGCAATCATGCTTCCTCCATCACACACTGCAGCGGATGCCCGGCCTGCCGTGCGTGGGTAACGACTTGCTCGACTTTGGTCGACGCGATGTCCCGCGTATAGACCCCACAAACTCCCCTGCCTTCGCGATGAACCTTCAACATGACCTGCGTTGCGGTTTCACGATCTTTATTGAAATATTCCTGCACGATCATCACGACAAATTCCATCGGCGTGAAGTCGTCATTCAGCAGCACTACCTTGTACATGGACGGCGGCTTGAGTTTCTGCTCCTGCCGCTCCAGTACGGTGCCGTCCTGCTTGTCCGGGATAATCGCCATACACCCATTCTAAACAACTAGGACAGGCCCGCAATCCTGTCAAAACCCGGCCAGCGGCCGATGCCCCCGTTCGCTGCGGACAGCCGGTCATGACTTCGTCATGACCGCCCGCGCCCGCGCGTTGTCGACGGGCCGATTGCGGAGCCGGCCCCTATCCTGTGATGCCGCGCGATGTTGCTGCGCCGCGGTCGGATCGAGTATCGCATAACCTGCCGGAGCCGGTGGGGGGCACGCGCCGCGGGCACTCCCGGCGGCCCGGCCCCAGTCCAGCATGTGAGTCGATTATGCGACTTTTCAAGACGCGACGCTTGCGCAACCGCACATAACGGAAGCGGGAAAAACCCCTGGAAAGCAGCCTGTTTGCAATGCGACAACGGCGTCTCAAAATTTTCTTGACACTCGAATAAAGAGCCTCAACAATCAAGCTGGCACTTTTTTCACCAAGCCATAATTTCGAAAAAATGCCGATGGTGAGCTTGTGAGGAGGGAGCGGCTGCCTCGTGTGGTCGTGGCTTTTCGAGGGGCTCGTGGTGGTCACATGAGTAACAGGGGAAGTTGGAATGGCAACTGGTACGGTCAAATGGTTTAACGACGCAAAGGGTTTCGGATTCATCACGCCTGACGAGGGTGGCGAGGATCTGTTTGCACACTTCTCGGCCATCCAGATGAATGGCTTCAAGACGCTGAAGGAAGGCCAGAAGGTCACCTTCGAAGTCGTGCAAGGCCCGAAAGGAAAACAGGCTTCGAACATTCAGGCACCTGCCTGAGGCGGTTCGTCCCCGTCCTTTTTGAAACCCGGCTGCGCGCCGGGTTTCTTTTTATGCGGTGCGATTCGGTGTTGAGAAACGATGCAAAAAAGCGATGCTGAAAAGCGGCGCTGAAAATCCGGCGTCATTCGATACCGGCCGCCGCCGATATTCCGGCCGTAAAAAACCGGATACGATTTCCAGAAAAATACCCCGGCCGCGTAATCGCGCCGGGGTATTCCAGTCAAGCCATTAATGCGCGCTGGATAATTCCAGCGCATGAATTACATATTCTCGATCATCACCTGCCCAAATCCTGAGCACGATACCTGGGTCGCGCCTTCCATCAGGCGCGCGAAATCGTAAGTGACACGTTTTTGCAGGATCGATTTTTCCATCGAGCCGATAATCAGGTCCGCCGCCTCGAACCAGCCGAGATGGCGCAGCATCATTTCCGCCGAGAGAATTTCCGAACCCGGATTCACGTAATCCTTACCGGCGTATTTCGGCGCGGTGCCATGCGTCGCCTCGAACATCGCCACCGAATCCGACAGGTTCGCGCCCGGCGCGATGCCGATGCCGCCGACCTGCGCGGCGAGCGCGTCCGAAACGTAGTCGCCGTTCAGGTTCAGCGTCGCGATCACGTCGTATTCGGCCGGGCGCAGCAGGATCTGCTGCAGGAACGCGTCGGCGATCACGTCCTTCACGACGATGTCGCCGCCCGTCTTCGGATTCCTGACCTTCATCCACGGGCCGCCGTCGATCAGCTCCGCGTTGAATTCCTTCTGCGCGAGCGCATAGCCGTAGTCGCGGAACGCGCCTTCGGTGAACTTCATGATGTTGCCCTTGTGCACCAGCGTGACCGACCGGCGCTCATTGTCGATCGCATACTGGATCGCCTTGCGCACGAGACGCTCGGTGCCTTCGCGCGACACCGGCTTGATGCCGATGCCCGACGAATCCGGGAAGCGGATCTTCTTCACGCCCATTTCTTCGCGCAGGAACTTGATGACCTTCTTCGCCTGCTCCGATTCGGCCGCCCATTCGATGCCGGCGTAGATGTCTTCCGAGTTCTCGCGGAAGATCACCATATTGGTTTTCTCGGGCTCGCGCACCGGCGACGGCACGCCCTTGAAGTACTGCACCGGCCGCAGGCACACATAGAGGTCCAGCTCCTGGCGCAGCGCGACGTTCAGCGAGCGGATGCCGCCGCCGACCGGCGTGGTGAGCGGCCCCTTGATCGAGACGATGTATTCCTTCACCGCCTGCAGCGTTTCTTCGGGCAGCCACACGTCCGGGCCGTACACCTTGGTCGCCTTCTCGCCCGCGTAGATTTCCATCCAGTGGATTTTCTTCTTGCCCGCGTACGCCTTCCCGACCGCCGCGTCCACGACCTTGATCATGACCGGCGTGATGTCCAGACCGGTGCCGTCGCCCTCGATAAACGGGATGATCGGCTGGTCGGAGACATTGAGCGAGAAATCGGCGTTGACAGTGATCTTGTCGCCACCGGTCGGAACCTTGATGTGCTGATACGGCATGATCGGACTCCAGTGAAAGCTGTGAAAAGCTGATGGGAGACTGCGAAAGGGGGCGCCCCTCGCCGCGCAATGCCGGACGCTCGCGAGCGGCCTGGCCGTTATTCTAGCCCACGCCTCGCGCGCGTCGAAACGGCCATGGCTCGGGGTTTTCCAACATGGACGAACGCGGCTGCGAGCCTCACTCTTCTATAAGACATAAGAATGGCGATGCCGGTTTATGCATTATCATCGCGCCATCCCTAACCGGACCCTGAGCGCAACGGCCGGCGCCCGCGATGCGGCCGGCCGCCGTCGCCGAAACTTCACGCGGCACAATCGGCACATCGTGTGACGTTGCCGCGACGTGCGTTGACGTGCATGAGCGTGCATTGGCGCGCTTCGATACGTTTCGATACGCCGCCGCGCCCTGGTCCGCCGACTCTTCTTTCCCGTATGCGCCTTCTCGCCCTGAACAAGCCGTTCGGCACCATCTGTCAATTCTCGCCGCATGAAACGCGTGCCTCGCTCGCCGACTGGGTCAAGGTGCCCGGCGTCTATCCGGCGGGCCGGCTCGATTCCGATAGCGAAGGCCTGCTGCTTCTCACCGACGACGGCGCATTGCAGGCGCGTATCGCCGAGCCGCGTCATAAGCTCGTTAAACGCTATTGGGCGCAGGTCGAAGGCGCGATCGACGAGGTCGCGCTAAAGAAGCTTGCACGCGGCGTCGATCTCGGCGACTACGTGACACGCCCCTGTCGCGCGAATCATATAGAGCCGGCGAGCACGCTATGGACTCGCACGCCGCCGATCCGCCACCGCGCCGCGATCCCGACCACGTGGATCGAACTCGCGATCACCGAAGGCAAGAACCGCCAGGTGCGCCGCATGACCGCCGCGGTCGGCTTTCCGACGCTGCGCCTCGTGCGCGTCGGCGTCGGTGCGCTGGACATTTTTTCGCTGGGTCTCGCGCCGCGAGAGAGCATCGAGTTGCCGGCGAACGCGCCATGGGACGGTATCGTGTAAATGCGCGAATACGGGGGGACGTCATGCGTATCGTGAGTGTTTCACGCTTGCCTCGATTGGCCTAAGCCGTTGTATCGGCAAATAAAAACAGGCGTGAAACCACACCGTGAAGCAGCCCCGGAAACGTGAAACATGCACGCTCGCGAATGCCGTCGCAAGGGGTCGTCGCCGCAGTCCATCGCGATGAAAATTTTCCGGCGAATTCTCGTCAACCGCTGCGCAACGCGACGCGTTATTCGACGCAGATGCCGCCGAAGCTATCCGGCATTCAGCCTTAAAGACCTTTGCATAAGCCGTTTGCGCGGCGAATACGAAAGTCCGAACGCTAGCAGACGCGTCGAGAAATTTGTTCGATGCGGCTGTCAACCGAAAGGTGGATGGCACGTTTACCGACTTGACTCTACATAAGCCGGGTCATTTGGTTAATTAACTCAAGCTGAGGATCTACACAATGAACAAACTGATCGCCGCTCTGGTCGCTGGCCTCTTCGCAACGGCAGCATTCGCACAAGCTTCGGCTCCGGCAGCCGCTTCGGCAGCTCCCGCAGCTCCGGCAGCAGCTTCGGCAGCCAAGAAGGCCACCAAGCACGCTCACCACAAGAAGGCGCACAAGAAGGCAGCAGCAGCCGCTGCAGCTTCGGCAGCTTCGGAGTAAGTTGCTTGTAAAAACGCAGTCAAGAACTCGCTTTATTGCCGTTCTTACGGCGTTGTAAGGCAGATCACCGCAAGGCGATCTGCCTTTTTGTTTTGCACGCGCTCGCGTAACATGCGCGAGTTAATTTGAGCAAGGAGTCCTGCCGTGCGATTTTCCATGCGCTCGCTGATGGCGCGTTTCGCTGTTGCCGTTGCACTGCCGCTCGCGGCCATCTCGTTGGCGGCCACCACCGCCCCCGCCCATGCGCAGCAGATGCCGCCGGGCGCCAAGCAGCCTGGCGAATTTCCGCGCGTCAAGCTGACCGCCGGCATGTTCGTGATCGACGCGGCCGTCGCCGCCAACGATGCGGATCGCGAACAGGGCTTGATGTATCGCACGAATCTCGCGCCGAACGAAGGCATGCTATTCGTGTTCAACGAGAACGCCGGCCACTGCTTCTGGATGAAGAACACGCTGATTCCGCTGTCGATCGCGTTCATGCGCGCGGACGGCACGATCACCGACCTCGACGAGATGCAGGCCGAGACCACCAACAATCATTGCCCGACGCACAACGGCGTGTTCGCGCTCGAGATGAGCAAGGGCTGGTTCGCGTCGAAGGGCATCAAGCCGGGCATGCAGATCCAGGGCTTGCCGCCGGTGCCGGGCATCACGCAGTAAGCTGCAATTCTGGCGGCCCCTGCGGCAGCTTGCCGGGCCGCCGGCCGCTCGGGTGGCGCATCTCGGGGGGCGCCCAGGCAGCAACTGAGCACCAACTGGGCGGCACCTCATAGGCACGCCATCGGCATCTCACCCAGCCCTCCCGGCCGCCCCATCGCCGCAACGTTTTCCGGAAAAAGCCGGCGCCCTTCCCGGGCGCCGGCTTTTTTTCGTCCGCGCCGCCTTGCGCGAGCATGCTTGCCGCCCGTCAGCGCGATTCATGCAAAAGACCAACCGACGCGCTATCCTTGTAATCTCGATAAAGCACCACCACATCAAGCAGCACCCAGACTCCCCGGGCGGCCCAACGGTCGCCCGGCATGCGTTTCAGGCGCGCCATTCCAAGGAGGTTCACGTGCCCCGCAAGACTCCCATCGAGCGCTACCGGAATATCGGCATCAGCGCTCACATCGATGCCGGCAAAACCACCACCACCGAACGGATCCTGTTCTACACCGGCGTGACCCACAAGATCGGCGAGGTTCACGACGGTGCGGCGACGATGGACTGGATGGAACAGGAGCAGGAGCGCGGCATCACGATCACCTCGGCGGCCACCACGGCGTTCTGGAAAGGCATGGCCGGCAACTACCCCGAGCATCGCATCAACATCATCGACACCCCGGGGCACGTCGACTTCACGATCGAAGTCGAGCGCTCGATGCGCGTGCTCGACGGCGCCTGCATGGTGTACGACTCGGTCGGCGGCGTGCAGCCGCAATCGGAAACCGTGTGGCGCCAAGCGAACAAGTACAAGGTGCCGCGCATCGCGTTCGTCAACAAGATGGACCGCATCGGCGCGGACTTCTTCCGCGTGCAGCGGCAGATCGGCGATCGTCTGAAGGGCGTCGCGGTGCCGATCCAGATTCCGATCGGCGCGGAAGATCATTTCCAGGGCGTAGTCGATCTCGTCAAGATGAAGGCGATCTTCTGGGACGACGACAGCCAGGGCATCAAGTTCGAGTACCGCGACATTCCGGCTGAACTCGCGGCCACCGCGAAGGAATGGCACGACAAAATGGTCGAATCCGCGGCCGAGGCCAATGAAACGCTGCTCGAAAAATATCTCGGCGGCGAGCCGTTGACCGAAGAGGAAATCAAGCACGGCATTCGCGCCCGCACGATCGCCAACGAGATCGTGCCGATGCTGTGCGGCAGCGCGTTCAAGAACAAGGGCGTGCAGGCGATGCTCGACGCTGTGATCGACTATCTGCCCTCGCCGGTCGACGTGCCCGCGATCACCGGCCACGATGAGCACGACAAGGAGATCGAGCGCCATCCGAACGACGACGATCCGTTCTCGGCGCTCGCCTTCAAGATCATGACCGACCCGTTCGTCGGCCAGTTGATCTTCTTCCGCGTGTACTCGGGCGTCGTCAATTCGGGCGACACGGTCTACAACGCGATCAAGGAAAAGAAGGAGCGCCTCGGCCGCATCCTGCAGATGCACGCGAACGAGCGCAAGGAAATCAAGGAAGTCTACGCGGGCGACATCGCGGCGGCCGTCGGCCTGAAGGAAGCGACCACGGGCGACACGCTCTGCGATCCTAACCACGTCATCATCCTCGAAAAGATGATCTTCCCCGACCCGGTGATCTCGCAGGCCGTCGAGCCGAAGACCAAGGCCGACCAGGAGAAGATGGGCATCGCGCTGAACCGGCTCGCGCAGGAAGACCCGTCGTTCCGCGTGCAGACCGATGAGGAATCGGGACAGACGATCATCTCCGGCATGGGCGAGTTGCACCTCGAAATTCTGGTCGACCGCATGAAGCGCGAGTTCGGCGTGGAAGCGACCGTCGGCAAGCCGCAGGTGGCGTATCGCGAAACGGTGCGCAACAAGGTCGAGGACGTCGAAGGCAAGTTCGTCAAGCAGTCGGGCGGGCGCGGCCAGTACGGTCACGCGGTGATCACGCTCGAACCGTCGGAGCAAGGCAAGGGCTACGAGTTCGTCGATGCGATCAAGGGCGGCGTGATTCCGCGCGAATTCATTCCCGCGGTGGACAAAGGCATCGTGGAAACGCTGAAGGCCGGCGTGCTGGCGGGTTATCCGGTGGTCGACGTGAAGGTCACGCTGACCTTCGGTTCGTACCATGACGTCGACTCGAACGAAAACGCGTTCCGCATGGCCGGCTCGATGGCATTCAAGGAAGCGATGCGCAAGGCGAAGCCCGTGCTGCTCGAACCGATGATGGCCGTCGAGGTGGAAACACCCGAGGACTTCATGGGCAACGTGATGGGCGATCTGTCGAGCCGGCGCGGCATGGTGCAGGGCATGGAAGACATCGCGGGCGGCGGCGGCAAGCTCGTGCGCGCGGAAGTGCCGCTCGCCGAGATGTTCGGCTACTCGACCTCGCTGCGCTCGGCCACCCAGGGCCGAGCGACCTACACGATGGAATTCAAGCACTACGCCGAAACGCCGAGCAACGTCGCCGAAGCGGTGATCAACGCGAAGAAGCAATGATGCTGGCCCGGTGGCATTGAGGAGTGCGGCAAGGCAACCCTTGCCGCGCTTCACCGCAGCCGCAATGCCACCGCCGATACCAACGGCTCGAAGCCCGTTCCCCGTGAGCGGGCTTTTTTTCGGTTCTTCGTCGATGTGCGCGGTCGGGCCCCTGCTGCCCGCCTCGTCACACCACGCGTGCGTGTTCCGAACGTGCCAGAATGTCGAACGGCCATGCAACACCGGCATCGATCAGGCCACGACCGCAGCGCAGGACTCGAACGCGGCACCCACGCCCGCAAGGAGACACCATGAGCCACGAGCACGAACATCCGCATTACCGGGCCGAGCACGAGGCCGCCGCGCAGGTCGACTGGCGCGAGCACGGCGTGAAGGTCATCCGCGGCGATCAGCTCGATGCCAACACCGCGCAGACGCCCGGCATGAATCGCGCCGCCGCGATCAACGCGGCGCGCGTCGGCGCGCAGAAGATCTGGGCCGGCACCGTGACGATCCATCCGAACGCGAAGACCGGCGCGCATCATCACGGCGCGCTCGAAAGCGTGATCTACGTGGTACGCGGCCAGGCACGCATGCGTTGGGGCGAGCACCTCGAATTCACCGCCGAAGCGGGCCCCGGCGACTTCATCTTCGTGCCGCCCTACGTGCCGCATCAGGAGATCAACGCGAGCACCGACGCACCGCTCGAATGCGTGCTCGTGCGCAGCGACAATGAAGCGGTCGTGGTCAATCTGAACATCGACGCGGTCGAACAGCCCGAGACGGTGTACTGGGTCGATCCGATTCACAAGCACCCGCACGATCGCTAAAGCGCGCGGGGGGCAGCCTACAGCGCTTGCGATGCGCGGTGCTTGCTGTCAATCCCGCTGTACGCATGATGCAATCGGTCAGGATTCCAGCGCGTTAGGGGTGATCCATTCGGGCGATCCATTCGCGCTCGCGCCGAACGCCTGCCGCCATGCCGCGCGGCGCTAGCGATCACCGTGGCCCACGCCGTGCTACCGTTGCAGCGACGACACACCACCACGCCGTTATCGGCCGATCGGCAAGCCCACGGCGGCGCAAGCGCGCCGCAGCCGCAAGCAATCGCTTACACTGAAACCGCTTTGCGCAGCATTGCGCTTTCGTCGGGCGCCGAGGCTCGACGCCACGGGCGCTGAAAGCGCGCTGCACCTCGCGCTGTCGCGCGGCTCGCGCGACGTCTTCCGAACCGGCAGCAGAATGGACTGGACACGCCATCGATGAAAACGCCCGCGGACCGACTTCCCGCCTCCCATGCGGAACCTCATGCGCCGCTGCAAGCAGCCCGCCGCACCGCCGACGCCTACGGCAACCATGCCATCGATGAATTCCTGGCCGGCCGCCTCACGCGGCGCGAATTGCTGCGTTACGCGAGCGTGATCGGCCTGTCGCTCGTGGGCGGCGGCCTGCTCGACACGCCGCGTGCCGATGCACAGAGCGCGCAGAACGCACAGGGCACGGCGGCCCCATCGAACCAGACGATCCGCGTCGCGCATCTGACGCCCGCTGGCGCGGTCGACCCGCTCACCGTGACCGACGCGGCGAGCCTCGCGCTGCTGAACCAGACCGGCGAATTCCTGATCGACGACGACGGCGAAAAGCTCATGCTGAAGCCCGCGCTCGCGCTGTCGTGGAAGCCGAACGACAAGGGCGACGTGTGGACCTTCAAGCTGCGCCCGAACGTCAAATTCCACGACGGCCAGCACTTCGGCGCGAAGGACGTGGCCGCCACCTTCGACCGTCTCGCCGATCCGGCCAGCGGCTCGGCCGCGCTCTCGGTATTGAAGGGCGTGCTGTCGAAAGGCGGCGCAAAGGTTATCGACGAACACACGGTCGAGTTCCATCTCGATGCGCCGAACGGCAATTTCCCGTACTACGTTTCCTCGGACAACTACAACGCCGTGATCCTGCCCGCCAACTACGCGGGCAATTACGAAAAGAGCTTTATCGGCACGGGTCCGTTCAGGCTGGAAAAGTATCAGCCGAAGGTCGGCGCATCGTTCGTACGCAATCCCGACTATTGGGGCGAAAAAGCGTTACCGCAACACGTGCAGTTCACCTTCTACGCCGACGAGCAGGCACAGCTGCTCGCGTTGCAAGGCCATCAGGCCGACGTGATGGGCACCTTCACCGTGCAGGGCGGCGCAGGCATTCTGAACAATCCCGACTACAAGGCGGTCGGCGTGAAGTCGAGCGCCCATCGGCAGATTCATATGCGCAACGATAGCCCGCTCTTCAAGGACAAACGCGTACGCGAGGCGCTTGCGCTGTCGATCGATCGCGACGTGCTGGTGCGCGGTCTCTTCAAGGGCCGCGCTCAAGCCGGCAACGACAGCCCGTTCGCGCCGGTGTTTCCGTCGTCGGATGCAGGTGTGCCGCAACGCAAAATCGACGTCGCGAGGGCGAAGCAACTGCTCGCGCAGGCCGGCGTGCCAAACGGCTTCGACGTCACGCTGACCACCGAAAAATACATGGAGATTCCCGACCTCGCCGTGGTCGTGCAGAACGCGGCGAAAGCGATCGGCGTGCGCATCAACCTGAAGGTCGAAAGCCAGTCGCTCTATTACGGCGCGGGCACGCCCGGCAAATCCGACTGGCTCGACTCGCCGCTCGGCATCACCGACTACGGCCATCGCGGCGTGCCGAACGTGTTCCTCAACGCGCCGCTCACGAGCAACGGCACGTGGAACGCCGCGCACTTCAGGAATCCGCAATACGACCGGCTGGTCGCTCAGTTCGTCGCGGCGCTCGATCTCGCCACGCAAAGGAAAATCTCCGGGCAGATCCAGACGCTGCTGCTCGACGAAACGCCGGTCATCATTCCGTTCTTCTACGATCAGTTGATCGCGATGCGCAAGGGCGTGAACGGCGTGCGCTTCACCGCGCTCGCGCAACTGTATTTCGACCGCGCGACGCTGAGCGCTTGAGCACATGGCTCGAGTACCCGGCCTGAACACTTAGGCACCGCGCGCTTAGGCACCGCACGTTTTCGCAGGAGTTCACGATGTCGGCCACGGCGTCCCCTTCATCATCGCGAGCGGCGGCACACGGCCATGCGAGCCGTGTCGCGCGTTTTCTCGCGACGCGCGCGGGCCTCTCGCTGATTACGCTGTGGCTGCTGTCGCTGATCGTGTTCGCGGGCGGCCAGTTGCTGCCCGGCGATATCGGCCGCGCGGTGCTCGGCCCGCTCGCCGATGCGCGCGCGGTCGCCGCGCTCAATCACCAGCTCGGCGCGGATCGGCCGCTGCTCACGCAGTACGTCGACTGGATCGCGCATGTCGTGCGCGGCGACATGGGGCTTTCGTATGCGTACCGCGAACCGGTCGCGCCGTTCATCGCCGACGCGCTCGCGCATTCGGCCAAGCTCGGCTTCCTCGCGTTCATCGTCGTCGTGCCGCTCGGTATCGCGGGCGGCGTAGGGGCGGCGATGCATGCGGGGCGCTGGCTCGATCGCGCGATCAGCATCGCCGGTTTGTCGGCGACGGTGGTGCCGGAGTTCGTATCGTCGATCGTGCTGATTCTGGTGTTCGGCGTGTGGCTGCGCTGGCTGCCGATCGAAGCGTCGTATGCACCCGACGCGAGCGTGTTCGAGCAGTTGAGGCATCTCGTGCTGCCGGTGCTGCCGCTCGTGTTCGTGTTCTTCGGCTATATCGCGCGGATGGCGCGCGCGGGCACCGTCGAAGCGCTCGACGCTGACTACACGCGCACCGCCATCCTCAAGGGCCTGCCGCGCCACGTCGTGATCTGGCGGCACGTGCTGCGCAATGCGCTGCTGCCGACCGTCACGGTAGCCGCAACGCAGCTCGGCTACATGATCGGCGGACTCGTCGTGGTCGAGACGCTGTTCCACTACCCCGGCATCGGCTCGCTGATCTACAACGCGGCCAAGGCGAAGGACTTTCCGATGCTCGAAGCGGGCGTGCTGACGATCGGCGTGGTCTATACGCTCGCGAATCTCGCCGCCGATGCCGTGCATGTGCTGCTCGATCCGCGGCTGCGTGTGAGGAACGGCGAATGAGCGCGACTGTGCCGCCATCGGTGCCACCACCCTCAGTGCCGCCGTCCATGCCGCCGGCTTCGCCTGCGCCGCCCACACCGCCTGTGCCGGGCACGCCCGGCTCCGCATCGCACAACCGCAATCAACCGCGCTATCAACACCTGCTTCTGCTGCTGCGCTCGCCGACCTTCGTCGTGGGCGCGCTAATCGTCGCGTGGTGGATCGGCTGCGCGATGGCCGGGCCGTGGCTCGTGCATCTCGATCCCTACGCATCCGATCCGCTCAACTCGCTCACGCCGCCCGATCGCACGCACTGGTTCGGCACCGATCAGCTCGGCCGCGACGTGTTCTCGCGCGTGATCGTCGGCGCGCGCGACATCCTCACGATCGCGCCGCTCGCGACCTTGCTCGGCACCGCCGCCGGCACCGCGCTCGGGCTCGTGGTCGGCTACTTCGAGGGCTGGGTGGACAACCTCGTAGGACGCGCGATCGACGCCGTGCTCGCGCTGCCGCTCGTGATCGTCGCATTGCTCGCGCTCGCCGCGCTCGGCGCCTCGAACCTCACGGTGATCGTCGTGATCGGCCTTACGTTCACGCCGATCACCGCGCGCACCGTGCGCGCCGCCGTGTTCGCGGAACGCCATCTCGACTACGTGGCCGCCGCGCAACTGCGCGGCGAACGCGCGCCCTACATCATGTTCGCGGAGATCCTGCCGAACGTGCTGCCGCCGATCGTCGTCGAGGCAACCGTGCGGCTCGGCTATGCGATCTTCGCGGTCGCGACGCTGTCGTTCCTCGGCTTCGGCATCCAGCCGCCGTCGGCCGACTGGGGGCTCGCGCTGTCGGAGTCGTACACGCTGATGGCAGGCGGCGCCTGGTGGACCGTCGTGTTCACGGCGGGCGCGATCGCCTCGCTCGTGGTCGGCGTGAATCTTGTGGCCGACGGCGTGCAGGGCGTGCTTGACCCATAAATGGCCAATGAGAATAACCACTGAGCGAGCGATAAACGAGCGATGAGCGCACAGCCCTCTTCCTCTGCCGCGTTCGCGGCCTTCGACGTGTCGAAGAGCGAGCGCACCGATGCGCTGACCCTCGTCGGCCTGACGGTCGCGTACCGCGTGCGCGGGCGCGATCGCGAGGTGCTGCAGGACGTCTCGTTGCGCGTGCGGCGCGGCGAAGCGTATGGACTCGTCGGCGAATCGGGCTGCGGCAAGTCCACGGTCGCGCTGGCAACGCTGCGCTATCTGCCGCGCAACGGCAAGGTGAAGGCGGGCAAGATCGCGATCGCCGGCGAGGACGTGCAGAAGCTCGGCGCCGAGGCGCTGCGCGGCATGCGCGCGACGACGGTCTCGATGGTCTATCAGGACCCCGGGCGCGCGTTGAATCCCTCGCTGACGATCGCGCGTCAGGTCTCCGAAGCATTCGAAACAGCGGGCGCCACACGCGACGAAGCACGGCAACGCACGCTCGAAATGTTGAAGCGCGTGCACATCGCGGCGCCCGAGCGCGTGATGGACAGCTATCCTCATCAATTATCGGGCGGCATGCAGCAGCGCGTCGTGATCGCGATGGCGCTCGCGTCGAACCCCGCGCTGCTGATTCTCGACGAACCGACCACCGGGCTCGATGCAACTGTCGAAGCCGAGGTGCTCGATCTCGTCGCGCAACTGCGCAAGGAACTCGGCACCGCGGTGCTGTTCATCAGCCACAACCTCGCGGTGATCGGGCGCATGTGCGAGCGCGTCGGCGTGCTGTACGCGGGCAAGCTCGTCGAGGAAGGCGCGACGCGCGACGTCTTCACGCGGCCGCGCCATCCGTACACGGTCGGGCTGCTGCGCTGTCTGCCGACGCCCGGGCGCAGCAAGGACAGCGAGCGGCTCGATACGATCGCGGGCAGCCTGCCCGCGCCGGGTTCGGTCACGCAGGGCTGCATCTACGCGGAGCGCTGCCGTCTCGCCGACGAACGTTGCCGCCGCGAAGCGCCGCCGCCTTACCGGCTTGGCGCCGCGCATGGCGATCAGATGGCGCGTTGCCACTATCACGAGCGGGCGATCGAATTGCCGCGGACGGTGGCGGATGGGGAGACGGGGTTGGCCGGCGGGTTGACTGCTGCGTCATCGAACGCGCCATCTAATGCGCCGCCGGCTGCCCCACGTACGGTAAGCGATGCGCGGCAACGCGAACCCTCGTCCACCGTGCTGCGCGCGCGCAATCTGTCGAAGACGTTCCACGTTGCCGGCGTGCCGCTGCGCGCCGTCGACGACGTTTCGCTCGACCTCGCGAGCGGCGAAACGCTCGGGCTCGTCGGCGAATCGGGTAGCGGCAAAACGACGCTCGCGAAGCTGATGCTCGGCCTGCTCACGCCCGACGCGGGCAGCGTGCTCGAACTCGACGGCGCACCGCTCGCCGCACGCGTCACGCGCCGCGGCGGCGAGCAACTGAAGTCGCTGCAGATCGTGTTCCAGAATCCGGACTCGGCGCTCAATCGCGCGCATTCGGTGAAGCGGCTGCTCGGCCGAGCGCTCACGCGCCTGAGCGCGCTGCGCGGCCCCGCGCTCGACGCGCGGCTCGCCGCGTTGACGGCCGCCGTGCGCTTGCCGGAGCGCTATCTCGACGCGCGCTCGCGGCAGTTGTCGGGCGGGCTCAAGCAGCGTGTCGCGATTGCGCGCGCGTTTGCCGGCGAGCCGCGTGTCGTCGTCTGCGACGAGCCGACCTCGTCTCTCGACGTATCGGTGCAAGCCGCGATCCTGAACCTGCTTGCCGACCTGCAGCGCGAGCGCGACGTCAGCTACGTGTTCATCTCGCACGATCTGCACGTGGTGCGCTATGTGTCGGATCGCATCGCGGTGCTCTATCTCGGCCGCCTGCTCGAGATCGGACCGGCCGCCGCGGTGTTCGACGGAGCGCAGCATCCGTACACCGAGGCGCTGCTGTCGGCGGTGCCGACGCTGCGCGACCAGGATGAGCGTGACGGCCGGCAATGGCCGAAGCCGGCGCGCATCCGGCTGTCCGGCGAACTGCCGGGGGCGGGCGCGATGCCGTCGGGCTGCATTTTTCACACGCGCTGTCCACGCAAGCTCGGCGCGATCTGCGAGGAGCAGGACCCGCCGTTTCTCGATGCCGGCAACGACGCGGATAAAACCCGCGCGCATCTGATCCGCTGTCATATTCCACCGGAGACGTTGCGTGCGTTGCAGAGCACGGCGCGCGATGACGGCGCGGGCAAGATGGCGGACGCGGACGATTCCGGCGACGCCGTGCCCAACGCCTGACGGCCCGGCATTCAACGTCCGGTAGCGCTGCCAATCGGTTCACGGTTCACTCGCTCCCCTCGCCCAGCTCCGTTGCCTGACCGGCCTCGCACAGCGCCACATCGAAGCCGCCGCGAGTAACGACGGCAACGCGAGAGTTCCGGCAGGTCGGGGGCCGACAACAGCCGGGGCAATCGCGAAAACAATGGCGAAAGCAAAGGCAGCGCCGCCAATGACAACAGTGGCGTGAACGCGTACCCGCCATCGCCCAGTCTCAGACCGGGCTCACGCGCCCTACCCGCCGGCGGCATGTACCGGCATACTGTCCGCTATCCGCCGGCAACGGCGGTGACGTCCCGATCCCCCGGTCGCGCGTCACCGATCGAGGCCGGTCGGAGCGGCCCACCCGCCTTCGGCACGAGCGCCGACGAAAACGCGGCAGAGCGCGCGCCGGCAAGCGCCGGCGCGTCGCGCGAACCGCGCCGCAGGCGGCGGAAACACCACCCCCATTGCGTGCGAGTGTTATGGAACCAATCCGAGACGATCACCTCATATCAGATTCAACGTTCGATATGAGGGCCCACAACATGCAACGAAACGTCCCCCCTTCCGCGACACGCGCGGCCGCCGCCGTGCTGATGGTTGCCGCGCTGGGCCTCGCATCGCTCGCCAACGCGCAAACGCCGGCGCCCAAGCCGGCGCAACCGCTGCAGCAAACCCTGTCGCAAGCCGCGCCGCCGGTCGATCCGACGTTCTCGGCTTACTCGCTCCTGCAAACCTGCAAGCAGCGCAACGACAATGTCGCGGAAGCGCAGTGCGTCGGCGCGATCCGCGGCATCATTCACGGCTACCAGTACGGCGTGCTATTCCTCAGCCAGCGCGCCCCGCTACCGGCCAACGAAACGCAACGCGTCTCGCTGTGCCTGCGCGACGTGCCGGTGTCGTCGATCGTCGACGACTTCGTCGCGGACGCCGCCCAGGTCGACGACGACTCCCTCAAGCACACCCCCGCCGAAGTCGCGGTGCTCGGTTCCGTGCACCTGCACCACGCCTGCACCTGAGCACATCGGTAACGTCAGGCTCCGCCGGCCGGGTCACCGGCATCGTTCATGAAGCGCACCGCCGTCTCGGCGGCGGCCGCGCTTGAGCCTGCGTCGGCACTCACAGCATTTCGAGCGGACGCTTGCTGCGCGGCGGTTTGAAGTACGCGTCGAGCGCGGCGAGTTCACCGGCTTCCAGCTTCAGTTGCGAGGCGCGATGGTTGTCGCGCACATGCTCGACGCGCGCGGCCTTCGGAATCGCGCAAATGCCGGGCTTGCCCAGCACCCACGCCAGCGCCACCTGAAACACCGAGATGCCGCGCGCGTCGGCGATGTCGTCGAGCGGCGAGCGCTTCGGCAAACGCGCATGATCGACCGGGCTGTAGGCCATCGCCGGCATCCCGCGCGCGGCGAGCCACGGCAGCAGATCGAATTCCGGCCCGCGGCGCGCGACGTTGTAGAGAACCTGATTGGTCGCGCAGGCATCGCCGCCGGACGCCGCGACGAGTTCGTCCATGTCGTCGGTGTCGAAGTTGCTCACGCCCCAGTGACGGATCTTGCCCGCGCGACGCAGCGCCTCGAACGCATCGACGGTTTCGGCGAGCGGCACCGAGCCGCGCCAGTGCAGCAGATACAGATCGAGCCGATCCGTTTTCAGACGCTTGAGGCTTTGCTCGCAGGCGGCGATCACGCCGCGCCGGCTCGCGTTGTGCGGATACACCTTGCTGACGAGGAACACCTTGTCGCGCAAGCCGGCCAGCGCTTCGGCGAGCAGCGACTCGGTCGCGCCGTCGCCGTACATTTCGGCCGTGTCGATCAGCGTCATGCCGAGTTCGATGCCGCAGCGCAGCGCCGCGATTTCCGCCGCGCGCTGCGCCGGCCTCTCGCCCATTTCCCACGTGCCCTGCCCCAACGCCGGAATGCGCTCGCCGCCTGGCAGGCTTACGCTCGCGATATCGCTCGTCATGCTGACTCCTCGAAGTGGCTCGATTCAATGCGGTTCAATACCGTTCAATACGGTTCAATGCGTTTCATGCGATGCGATGCGACGCACGGCCCGGTCCGGCACCGTGCGCGAAATAGCGCCAACCGGCGCAATGCGGCTTGAGGCGCCGGAATACATCGGAACGCCACGGGGTGCATCGGGACGCGACGCATGCCGCAAAAGCTTAGCGACGAGTTTAGCGGCTCGGCGGCCTCGCGGCGGTGCGCCAGGCAAAAGCCCGCTATAACGCGGCGCGCCGATGTTCTAGAATTGCCGCTTGCCTATCTCGCGTGAGCCCCATGACCTCTGCCTCGGAAGACCGCTGGCGCGACCTGCGCCCGGACCCGGAAAACGACACGCCGCTCTATCTGCAGCTCGCCCGCAAGCTCGGCAGCGCGATTCACGAAAACCGCTGGAACGCCGGCGAGGCGCTGCCTTCGGAGCGCGTGCTGTCGGAGGCGCTCGGCGTCTCGCGCATCACGTCGCGCAAGGCGATCGCGCTGCTCGTCGAGCAGGGTTTGATCCGCCGCACCCAGGGCGCGGGCAGCTTCATCACGCCGCGCTACGAAGATCCTTTGTCGCGGCTGTCGAGCTTCAGCGAAATGCTGCGGCGGCGCGGCTTCACGCCGAGTTCGAAGTGGCTGTCGCGCGAAATCTCGCCGGCCAATCGCGATGAAGTGATCCAGCTCGGGCTGTCGCCGGCCGCGGCGGTGACGCGGCTGCGGCGGCTGCGGCTTGCCGACGGCATCGTGATGGCAGTCGAGAACTCCACGTTTCCGGCGGCGGTCATTCCCGATCCTCAGGCGCTCGGCGATTCGCTGTACTCGTATCTGGAGAGTCGTGGGCTGACGATCGTGCGCGCGCTGCAGCATTTTCGGGCGGTGAACGCGAGCGAGGAAATCGCGCAGCAGATGAGCATCGCGCCCAACGAGGCGCTGCTGCTGATTACGCGCATCGGTTATACGGCGGATCAACGGGCGATCGAGTTGACCGATACGTATTGCCGGAACGATTACTACGATTTTGTCGCGGAGTTGAGGAAGTAGGGGTGGAGATGCGAGGTGCCGTGATGTGTGGTCGCGGTGCATTCGTCTGTCTTGTGCGGCGGGATGCTGAGCGGTTGCGGTTGCGGTTGCGGTTGCGGTTGCGGTTGCGGTTGTGATGTGGCGTAGCCTTGGCGCTACGCCTGTCTCGCCTCGCGAGTCGACATGCGCCAGCGGTAACGCTAAAAACGCGGGCGTCTCCTCTCGCCCGTTCCGGGGGCGGCCTGTTGCGCGTGCGGCCGATCGAGCCCGATTGCGAATTGCCGTGTCGCGACGCAATCACTCAGGTGTGGTCGGACAAGAAGTCGAGCAGCCAACCCGTTGCCGCGATACGTCGCACACGCACCCGGCGCTACGCCCATCTCGCCTCATGCGCGCCGATACGCGCTGGCGGCAATGCATAAAACGCGGGCGTCTCCGCCAACTCTTCCGCCGGCTGCACACCAAGCACGCGGCCGAATTCCGACTGCACGCTCGCGACGCAATCACCTATCTCGTCGAGCGCGACCTCGGGCGCCTGCTGTCCATCGGGTAGCAGCCCGAACGACTGAAGCCAGCGCCCTGTCTGCGCAAGCGACACCTTCACGTGCCAGCTGCCGCCTTCGCTGGCTCGCCGCGCGAGCGCGACCATCGCGCCGAACGCCGCCAGATAGCCGGTTGCGTGATCGAGCGCCTGACACGGCAGATGCCGCGGCTCGGCGCTGCCCGCTGCGGCGCGCTCGTGCCACGCGATGCCGCTCGCCGACTGCACGAGGCTATCGAAACCGCGCCGCTGCGCCCACGGCCCCGTATGCCCGTACGCGCACACCGACACATAGACGATGCCGGGCCGCAGCCGCGCCAGTTCCGGAGGACCGAAGCCGCGCGCGGCGAGCGCGCCCGGGCGATACGCCTGCAGGAACACGTCGGCATCGCGCGCGAGTCCGCCCAGCGTCTCGCAGCCGGCCGCGTCGCGCAGATCGACGACGGCCGAGCGCTTGCCGCGACCGTTGTCGATCACGAGCGGCGCGATGTTCGGCAGATGCGGCCCGTTGATCATCAGCACGTCCGCGCCGTGATGCGCGAGCGCGCGTCCAGCCACCGGTCCCGCGATGATGCGCGACAGGTCCAGCACGCGCACGCCCGCGAGCGGCCGGTCAAGCCCGCTCCCGATACGGCGCGGCGGCTCGGCCGGCGCATCGCCGATGCGCTCGATCTCGAACAGCGGCAAGCCCGCGATCGCCCGCGCCTGTTCGAGCGCGGCCCATTCTTCCGGCGTGCGAATCAACGCGGCGCACAGGCCCTCGTCGGCCAGCGTTTGATCGAGCGTCGCGCCGTCCCAATTGCGAATCGCGGCGGCCACCGGCTCGCGCCCGTTCTCGCAACCGAGCACCCGCAGCACGCCCTGCAAGTGATGCGCGAAGTTCGTGTGCAACTGGACCCAGCGGCCATCGCGCGTTTCGTAGAACCCCGTCACCGGATCGCGCAGCACGGGCGGCGGCCCGTCGTCGATACGCAGATAGCGTTCGCTGCGAAACGCCGCGAGCGCGCGCCGCATCTGCACAGCCACGTGTTGCCTGCGGCCGCTGCGCAAGCGCCAATACTCGGCCGCGGCAAGGCCGGTCGCCGCGATCGTCGCCGAAGCGAGGCTGCCGACGCGGTAGACCGACGGCAGGCCCGGGTCCGCGCCGCTCAGCGCAACGGAATGCAGGGTAACCGGATCGCATCCGGCAAGCGTCCAGATATGTTTGAGAGCAAGTTCGGGCGTCATGGCATGGGGCGCGTTCGGCGCGCTGACGGAAATGAAGTGACCCGAGTCTAGAATTCCGCCTTGCCGCAATCAATCTTGATTATGATAATCAATATATATTGATTTCTTCGGTTTCCACACGTTTTCATGCCAGCCCAGACTTTCCTCACCGCCGCCGAAGCGGCCGCAATGCTCGGCATCAGCCTGCCCACGCTGTATGCGTACGTGAGCCGCGGCATGCTCGGCTCGTCGCCGGACGCGCAAGGCCGGCACCGTCTCTACGATGCCGCCGAAGTACGCCGCCTCGCGCGCCGCAAGGCCGACGGCAAGCGTGCGGGCAAGGTCGCACAGAAGGTGCTGGACTGGGGCGTGCCGGTGCTCGAATCGTCGATCACGCTGGTCGCAGACGGGCGTCTTCTGTATCGCGGACACGATGCGATGGAGCTCGCGCGCAGCGCATCGCTCGAAGACGTCGCGGCGCTGCTGTGGGAATGCAGCGCGCGGCGCATCGCCGACGCGCCGGCCGTGCCGCTCGCGCCCGCGCAATGGGGCGCGTGGCTCAAGCTGTGGAGCGACAGCACGCCGCTCGATCGCGCGCT
>NZ_JAAGPQ010000182.1:0-4229 GCF_017104985.1 Paraburkholderia sp. Ac-20342
TATCGAAGTAATACGGGGTGGGCGCGCCGAAACGGTCGCCTGGTAAGCAGCTTCAGGGAGCGGGCGGCCAGTCGCCCCCATCACTACATGACACAACGGATTTTTGCTTTCAGAAAAGCAGCGTGGCTCGGGTTGGCTTTGCTGGGCGTATCGGCGGTGACCGATGCGGCCGGTCCGGCACAGCGGATGGTCAACTCGCGCGCGGCGCAATCGGCCCAGGCCGCTCAGCAGGCGGCTCAGGCGCCCGAGTTCGCGCCGGGCGCGGCCGGCCAGGCCATCACGCTGACGGTCGGCAGCCAGCAGCAGATCGCGACGGGCCATGCGCTGCAGCGCGTGGCGATCGGCGATCCAGGCGTCGCCGACGTGCTGATCGTCAAGGGCGGCAAGAACGGCGGCGTGCTGCTGGTCGGCAAGGCCGCGGGCACGACGAGCCTGATGGTCTGGGTGCGCGAGCGCGACGCGCCGCTGCGCTACACGGTCAACGTGACGACGCCGGCCGCGGCCTCGCTGCTCGGCGCCGATACGCCGAGCGTCAAGGTGCTCGGCGGCACGGCGGTGGTGTCCGGTTCGTCGGCGACGATGGAGTCGCACCAGCGTGCCGTCGTCGCGGCCCAAGGCGCGGTCGGCAAGGACGGCGCCGTGTTCGACACGTCGACGGTGGCGAGCCGCGCGGTCGTGCAGGTCGACGTGCGGGTGGTCGAATTCAGCCGTTCGGTGCTGAAGGAAGTCGGCTTCAACTTCCTGAAGCAGAACAACGGCTTCACGTTCGGCTCGTTCGCGCCGTCGTCCCTGGGTAACGTGACGGGCGGCGGAAGCTCGGCGCTTAACGTGACGAGCACGCAACCGATCTCGTCGGCGTTCAACCTGATCTTCAATTCGGCGACGCACGGGCTGTTCGCGAACCTGAGCCTGCTCGAAGGCAACAACCTCGCGCGCGTGCTGGCCGAGCCGACGCTCGTCGCGCTGTCCGGGCAAAGCGCGAGCTTCCTCGCCGGCGGCGAAGTGCCGGTGCCGGTGCCGCAGGCGCTCGGTACGACCTCGATCGAATACAAGCAGTACGGCGTCGGGCTCACGCTGACGCCGACCGTGCTGAGCCCGCAGCGCATCGCGCTGAAGGTGGCGCCCGAGGCGAGCCAACTCGACTTCGCGAACGCGGTGACGATCAGCGGCGTGTCGGTACCCGCGTTCATCACGCGCCGCGCCGACACGACGGTCGAGCTCGGCGACGGCGAGAGCTTCATGATCGGCGGGCTGATCGACCGCGAGACCGCGTCGAACGTCGCGAAGGTGCCGCTGCTCGGCGATCTGCCGATTCTCGGCACGTTCTTCAAGCAGCTCAACTATCAGCAGAACGAGAAGGAACTCGTCATCATCGTGACGCCACATCTGGTTTCGCCGCTCGCGAAGGGCGCGGACTTGCCGTCGACGCCGGGCGAGCAGGCCGAGCAGCGCGACGGACCGGTGTGGCGCTCGTTGCTGGGCGGCGTCGCGGCGCGCGATGCGGTGCCGGGGTTCTCCAAGTGAAGCCGGTGTGTCGCCGCGCGGCAGGCGGCAGGGAGCAGGCGAGGTTTTCGAGCCGGCGCGTGTGCGCCGGCAGACAGTACGAGGCGGCGGCTTTAGGGTCGATGCCGCAAGAGGATGTCCAACATGAACGCGAGAACGCATTCGTTGACTGAACGGGCGATCACCGATCACTTCGTGTTCGCGTCGCTCGCCGACGAGCACGTGCACTGGCTCGCCAATACGCTCGTCGGTGCGGGCGTGATCGAGGCGGCCACGCTCGATCCGGCGCTGCTGATGCAGCGCATCGCGACGCTCAATCCGTCGCTGGTGTTCGTCGACTTTTCGTGCGGCCGCGGCGCGGCGGCGAGCGCGGCCGCGAACTCGGTGCGCGCGGCCTATCCGTCGCTGCAGATCGTTGCGCTCGGCTCGCTCGCCGAGCCCGAGAGCGCGCTCGCCGCGCTGCGCGCCGGCGTGCGCGACTTCATCGACCTGTCGGGGCCGCCCGAGGACGCGCTGCGCATCACGCGCCAGGTGCTCGACAATCTGATCGAACCGGTGAGTCGCCACGGCCGTGTTACGGCGCTGCTCGGCGCGCGCATCGGCATGGGCGTGAGCACGCTCGCCGCCAACCTCGGCGTGCTGCTGCAGCGGCGCGACGTCGCGCAGGGGCGCCAGGCCGCGCTGCTCGATCTCGGCCTGCCCGCCGCGGACGGCTCGCTGCTGCTCAACACGCGCAGCGAATTCAATTTCGTCGAGGCCGTGCGCAACCTGCGCCGCTTCGACCAGACTTTCGTGCACACGGCGCTGTCGCATCACGCGAGCGGTCTCGCGCTGACCACGCTGCCGCCGAATCTCGCCGACATGCGCGAGGTCTCGTATTCGTCGTCGATCGGCTTGCTGAACCGGCTGCGCGCGTTTTTCGACCAGCAGCTCATCGACCTCGGCGGCTTCGGCAACAGCGAATTCATCGCGCAGGTCGTGCAGGCCGCCGACGAAACCTGGCTCCTGTGCGACCAGGGCGTCGCCTCGATCGTCTCGGCGGTCAGCGTGCTCGACGGCTTGCGCGAAGAGGGCCTCGACACCTCGAACGTGCAGCTCGTCGTCAACAAATTCGATGCCGACCTCGGCCTCGCCGCCGCGCAGATCGCGCAGCGCCTCGAAATTCCGCTGCTCGCGAGCTTGCCCGAGCGGCGCATCGCGCTCGGCCAGGCGGTCAACCAGGGGCATCTGCTGGTCGACGTCGCGCCGCGCGACGCCTACGTGCGCGCGCTCGAACCGCTCGTCGAGCGGCTCGGCGGCGCGCAGCACAGCGCGGCGCCGGCGCGCGGCAAGTCGGCGCTCGGCGCGCTCAGGCGCTTCATTCCCACTACTCAAAAGCGGTCATAAACGATGGCAAAAGAGATCCAGTTTGCCGACGACGCGCCTGCGTTCGCGCATAGCCAGCAGTTCCAGGACATCAAGAACGCGGCGCACGAGCATCTGCTCACGCGCATCGAGGAACTCGGCTCCGAGTTCGGCCGCTGGTCGCGTAACGCGATCAACCAGTTCGTCGATCTGGAGATGGACAGCTTCGTCAGGCTGCGCCGGATTCCGATCAACGAGAGCGAAGTGCGGCTGATTGCCGAGGCGTTGACCAAGGAACTCGC
This sequence comes from Paraburkholderia sp. Ac-20342, assembly GCF_017104985.1. Taxonomy (NCBI): domain Bacteria; kingdom Pseudomonadati; phylum Pseudomonadota; class Betaproteobacteria; order Burkholderiales; family Burkholderiaceae; genus Paraburkholderia; species Paraburkholderia sp. Ac-20342. The sequence goes on from NZ_JAAGPQ010000182.1 coordinate 3,150, forward strand.
GGGCTTCGGGCCGATCGAGGACCTGCTCGCCGACCCGGCCGTGGAAGACATCCTGATCAACGGCTACAACGACGTGTACGTGTCGCGTCACGGCATCCTCACGCGCATCCAGGTGCGCTTTGCCGACAACGCGCATCTGCTGCGGATCGTGCGGCGCATTCTCGCGCCGATCGGCCGGCGTCTCGACGAATCGAACCCGATGGTCGACGCGCGTCTGCCGAACGGTGGCCGCGTGAACGTGGTGATCGAGCCGCTCTCGATCGACGGGCCGATCGTGTCGATCCGCAAGTTCCGCAAGGATCCGATGCGGCCCGACGATCTGCTCGGCAACGGCACCTATAACGCCGAGATCGGCGCGCTGCTCGAAGCGGCGGTGGCCGCGCGCTGCAACGTGCTGGTCGCGGGCGGCACGAGTTCGGGCAAGACCTCGCTGCTCAACGCGCTGGCGTTTCACATCCCCGAGCCGGAGCGCGTCGTGACCATCGAGGACACGGCCGAACTGTCGCTGAACCACCCGCACGTGGTGCGGCTCGAAAGCCGCCCGGGCGGCTTCGACGGCGCGGGCGTCGTGACGATTCGCGACCTGCTGCGCAATACGCTGCGCATGCGCCCGGACCGCATCATCGTCGGCGAAGTGCGCGGTGGCGAAGTGCTCGAAATGCTGCAGGCGATGAACACCGGCCACGACGGCTCGATGGGCACCGTGCACGCGAGCTCGCCGCGCGAGTGTCTGTACCGCCTTGAGATGCTGGCGGGCTTCGCGGGCTTCCAGGGCACCGAGTCGAGCCTGCGCCGCCAGATCGCCAACGCGATCGACTTCATCGTGCAGATCGGTCGGCTCTCCAACGGACGCCGCCGCATCCTGTCGGTCACCGAGGTCACGGGACTCTCCGACAACATCATCGCGACCCAGGAGCTGTATCGCTACGAGCCGATCGTGACGCCCGAGGGCGAGGAGCTCGACAACTGGGTGTCGCTCGGCATTCATCCGCATTCGCCGAAGCTCGCGCGCTTCCGCCAGGTGCTCGGCGGCGGCGAGCAGGCGCAGGGCTTCGGCAATGCGGGCTTCGGCGGCGGTGG
>NZ_JAAGPQ010000183.1:0-234 GCF_017104985.1 Paraburkholderia sp. Ac-20342
TAAAAAAAAAAAAAAGAGTATCGCAAGAGCCGTCCGGACCGCGCACGGAATAGCTAGGTCGCAGTCTTGCACGGTCGACTTCACTCCCGGTACGGTTATGTTTCTTGTGAGTGGTTTTGATGGTGGTTGTGCAGGTCGTTCTCTAATATAAATCTACGCGCAGTTATACGTGTCATCACTCTTTTGTACTTGGTGTGATGACGCATGTTCTACATGCTGTACGACCGCTGACCA
>NZ_JAAGPQ010000184.1:0-4132 GCF_017104985.1 Paraburkholderia sp. Ac-20342
TCCGCACCTCGTCAAAAAATGCAGGAATTACGCGTTAATATGCCTGCTTCCTGCAATTCCCTCAACCCCATTCAGAGCGCAAAGCCTTGCACCATAAGGCTTCGAGGATTGTTCAGGCTCGACTAATCAGTCAACGTCAGTTTGGTCTCAGACAGCGCGACCTCTCGTTGCCAATGGCTGTGATCGAAGTGCAACGGCCAGTCGCTCCCGGTCCTCGCCGACGCGTCGTAGGCCGACGTTCGACGAGGTTCTTTTGGACGCCAGCAATGTGGCGGGTGTTGACCGTGCAGGCGTCGCGCAGTGGGGACGGGCGTTTCCTGCATCCGCCAACTCACAGTTTCGACTCTGAGCGGACAACGATTTGACCTCACTGCCCGGCAGCTTCGAGACGATTTTGTTGATAAACTCTTCACAGAAGGGTTCAGCCGGTGTTTCAGGGGTCCTCTTACCCTCGACCGATAATTACGAGCGGTTTGTAGCGCGATCTCAGAGGTCGATTTTTAGCCAACTGGCTTCGTTTCCAACGAAAACTAGTTTTTCAACAGAATCAGACCACAGCGGCCATTCGCGCGAATGGATCGTCGATGAACAGATGCTTCGGGTCGGATTCGAGCGCCGGACGGCAAGTTTGAAAACTCATCTACCGTTCGACCGATCACCTTGACGGATAAGTGAGACGCAGAAATAGGACACGCTAGCGCACGACGGGGCATCTCGTCGCGAATTTCCACTGTTTCGGTATTCGCAAAGATGCTGCTCTGATGCGTCAAAACAACCGCCGGGGATTCGAATACAGTCGCTTCTCGTGTGACTGTTGAGGCTCATTCGTGCCCGCGATATAGCTCATCAAACTTGTCTATCGCTCTTCTTAGCGATCGCGCAGTAAATTATTGGATAAATAGAATTAAGAATTCCATTCTGGCACCCAGACGGGGGAGATTTTATTTCCGTCAGCGAGCATATTTCTGAAAATTGATATTGAATAATAGGTTAACGACTTAATTACGTAATCGTACTTCAAACCCAAAAAATGTGATAAGGACGTTTCAGTTGCCCCAGATTTCGCAAAAAGCACTTGTCGATACTGCCGAATGACCTCCCTCCGCCTGATCGGCGAAGGATGGGAATCATACCTTTCACAGACAGAGAACCCAGCAGCTGCTTCGATAAAAATATATAACATATCATACAAAGAAAAAAATACATCTGGCGCACTGAGCATTATTGCACTGTTCGTATCTCCGAACCATCCATCCCGACCTTCCTTGGCCACGATATTCCATAGTAATGTCAAGCCGAGAATATCCGCCGCCAGCTCGTCGTCGGAAGCCGGGATAATAAGATCGGTTTCATGGCCATCGATCACTACCTCTTCTTGCTTTTCGCTCCGCGTTAAATCGCCGTGGAAAATATGCGCTATTTCATGGCCGACCAAGAATGTTTCCATGCCCTGTAGCAGCGTCCCTCCAGGAACTACGGTGAACTCGTTGCTTGGAATAAACCCCGTTCCGCTCAATGTTCCATTGAACACCAGTGCCGCAACAGTCGTAACAAATATGGCGCCGATATCTGCGCTTTCTCTTACGGTTTTGTCGACCAGGCCAGCTAGCTTTTGTGTCGCATCGGAAGCAGTGGCTTGATCAGAGGAAAGCGCTTGGTTGGCGATCTTATCGTACGCCTCCACGGGCATCCTCATGCAAATTTCAATCACTATTTTCGACATCTTATGCAAAAATAACGGCATGCCTTCTTGAAAAGCCATTACCGGCCGCCGATCAATGGGAGTGAGAAAGGCACATGCATTTGGAATCGGAACTGGCAGGAAACAAAAGTCTAAGTAATTCTCAGCCGATCCGAGAAATGCATTATTTTTAACAATAATTTCTATTATTCGTGTGAAAACCGCGTGAAGCTCTGGATCACCCAAGGACCAATCGGTAAGCTCATCAATATTTTCCTCTACATGTTTGCGATAAGCAGATAATAGTTTTTTAAATGAGTTTTTATATTTTAATGTAACGCTCGCACCGAGTGATCGTAGATGGTATTTTCCTGTGTAACTGTGAGCACCTAATTGCTTCGCAGTGGTTCTATCAATGTTTTCCAAAACGGCTTTTTTGTCAGATGTAACAATCTCATAATAGTCTCGATATTTAGGGTCATTTTTGTACCACGCAACCAATTCCAACAGGAACTCTCTGGCATCACTCATTGCGATTTCTTCTTCGGTATCAAGGTCACCTGGATCGTCGACTGGATCGACGAACCGCCTTTCAGAAGAGAAAGTAATGCGATTTCGCCGGTTGCAGTGATGGCTAGAGAAAGAGTTATCTTTTCAATTTCAACGGAGGACAGATTTTCAGATGCGAGTATCAAAGGATCTGATATCTCCTTGATCGCCTGATTGATTCGTCTGCCCAGTTCACCCGCGTCGATATTAATTAGACTTGGAGGAAGAGAAATTCCTCCTGGTAAAGCCGACCTTACATCTTGTGAACCGCCATCAACAATAACCTTCATAACGCAAGCCTCACGATTGAAACAAACGTTATAGAGCCATCTAAGACAAAATTGCTAGCTTCGGAGTTGGTCGTGACGCGACGAGGAGTCAATCGCCAACGTTTCGCTGTACGCTTGCCGTGCGATCGACTGGCCGACGCGCTTGCTATAAAGACACACTAGAGCAAATTCTCTCGCGGCTATGTGGTCAACCTCACATTTACTTGGCGGGCCGCACCCTGGATTTGCCCCTGTACCTCCGGACACCGCCTCACACTTGAGTTGATGAATCGGTCCTGCGCCTGAACTCGCGTGGCGAGCGGTACTTCAGCGCGCTGTGAGGATGATGTTCGTTATAGTGGTCAAACGCGACGGCAAGATTGCGCGCCGCAGTCGCTGCATCGGGCTTCGGCATGAAGGCGACATAGTCACGCTTCATCGTCTTTACGAAGCGCTCCGCCATTCCGTTACTTTGCGGGCTGCAGACCGGTGTGGTCAACGGCTTTAGCCCGATGGACGACGCGAAGCTTCTGGTCCTGTGCGCCGTGTAGCCTGAGCCGTTATCTGTCAGCCACTCGATTTCAGCCGGCGTCTTCAAGACATTTCCAAATCGGTTCTCGACGGCTGCGAGCATTACATCGCGCACCACATCGCCACTGTGACCGCCTGTCGTCGCCGCCCAGCTCATCGCTTCACGGTCACCGCAGTCCAGAGCGAACGTCACGCGCAATGGCTCACCGTTGTCGCAGCGAAACTCAAAGCCATCAGAACACCAGCGCTGGTTGCTCTTCGCGACCGCGACCTTGCCATCGTGCCGACGCTGCGGCCGTGGTGGCGAAGGTCTGCGTTGCAGCAGCAAGCTGTGAACGCGCATCACCCGATACACGCGTTTGGCGTTCACTGGAGCGATACCCCGGCGCTCCCTTTCACGGCGCAACATGCCCCAGACCCGGCGATATCCGTAGCTCGGCAGGTCAGTGACGGTCAGCCGAATCTCTTCGACCAGGCCGGCATCGTCCGTCTGCCTGGCGCTGCGTCCATCCTGCCAGTCATCCGGACGTGCCAGCCTTGCTGCCACGTTTGAGCGCGCTACACCGAGAACGTCGCAGACCTGCTTCACTGCTCGTCCCCCGGCAATGAGGGCGAGCGCGCAATCCATTTTCGCGACTTCGCCACCTCCACCGCCTCACGAAGAATCTCGTTCTCCATGGTTTTCTTTCCCAGCAAGCGCTGCAGTTCCCTGATTTGCTTCAGTGCATCGCTCAACCCGGAAGCGGGCACCACTTCCTCGCCGGCGCTAACTGCTGACAAACTGCCGTCCTGATACAGCTTGCGTCAGTGAAACAGCTGATTCGGATTGACGCCATGCTGGCGTGCAACCATCGAGACCGACTTGCCCGGCTCGAAACTCTCTCTCACCATCGCCAGCTTTTCATCGGCTGACCATCTCCGCTGGCGCTCCGGCCCCGTCAACACTTCCATCACTTCCTGTTTGTTGTTAGTCAGAATCTATGGTCGCCCCCATTTTTGCAATGCTGGGTTCAACGATGTTTCGGGCTTGCTCAAATCTATTCGGCGTCTTCGTTGAGGTTTTTTCCTCAGCGCCACGATGAGAGTCGCGCCTGACGATCCT
>NZ_JAAGPQ010000185.1:0-4112 GCF_017104985.1 Paraburkholderia sp. Ac-20342
GATATCAGTCACTACCTGATGCATAGGTACAACTGGATACGGCCGCATCAGTTCAATGACGGACTGGCGCCGGCTGTCGCGGAAGAAAAACTTAACGCAGTGTCCGGAATCAGTTGACCACTACAATGTGACGCAGACGCATATGTCAATGCTACCAGTGAAGAAGGTCGGCTCTTGGGTTGACGTCTCCCTCAACCGCTGGTGCCTGACCGACGACGGGTCGGTTTAACCGTAAAAGACGTAAATAAGTTTACCCTATAGATTGGCTATCAGTCTGCTGCAGTGACGGCGAGAGTGCCCATGTCAGCACTCTCATCCGAAGTTAATGTGTTTTTTTGCGTAGCATAACTACTGGTTATACGGGGCCACCGGACGGTGCTCTGGGTTCGCGGTAGCCTGTAGAGACTTACCCCTATCTAGCTACATTATGGGATGGGGCGAAACGCCAAAGGAGCGACTTTTAGGCGACGCTTAACTCACGGTTATGCCGAGCGTTGATTTGTCAATTGCGACGCGCAGCTCGTCATCCCATACTGCTCTTGCGCCGGAATTGTTGGGCGCCCGACGTGTCCCGGCGGGTAGTCCGGGACAAACTTTCGAGCAAGAGACAAATGCACGTATGCGTCCTCGGTGGTGGTGTGGTCGGCGTTACCACTGCCTATTTCCTCGCCCGGGAAGGTTTCAAGGTCACCGTGGTGGAGCAGCGCTCTGAGACCGGTGTAGGGGCTAGCTTCGCCAATGGAGGTCAGTTAAGTTACAGCTACGTCGCTCCGTTGGCCGGACCCTCCGTTCTGAGTCATTTACCTGCTTGGCTTCTAAGTCGAAGTGCGCCGTTGCGATTTCACCCCAGTCTCGATTTCGCTCAGTGGGCCTGGTGTGCCGAATTCCTTCGAAACTGTACGCGAGCTCGCAGTCGCCAGACCACTATCGAGTTGCTGCAGCTAGGCGCGTACAGCCGGGAGACGATGCACCAATTGATGACGGATGTGCAAATCGATTTCGCCTTTCGCAAGAGTGGCAAGTTGGTCGTATATCGGGATGCGGACGAATTCGACGGTGCGCGCAGGCTGATGGAGTTCCAGGCCAGCTTTGGTACTGAGCAAACCGCGCTTGACGCCACAGCGTGCGTGAGCGCAGAACCAGCACTCGCTTCGATTGGAGACAAGCTTGTTGGTGGCATCTACACGCCGTCCGAGGAGACTGGTGACTGTTTTCTCTTTACCCGAGAACTGGGTCGAACGGCGACGGAGGAGTTGGGCGTACGTTTCTTGTACGAAACTTCTCTTCGCGGCTTGCGTCAGGAAAACGGCAAAATCGTTGCAGCGCTCACGTCCAACGGTGACATCGTCGCGGACGAATATGTCGTGGCGCTGGGCAACGGCAGCCGCGAACTTTTGAGGCCGCTGGGTATCCGGCTGCCGATGCTTCCACTAAAGGGCTACAGCCTGACAGTTCCGGTCGGTGAAGGTAATGTTGCTCCTGACATTAGTGTAACTGACCTGCATCACAAGATTGTCTATGCGCGACTTGGTCAACAACTCCGGATTGCTGGGATGGTCGACATGACCCCGGAAGGGTCTCGTGAGGACGCTACACGCATCCAACTTCTGAAGTCGCAAGCGGAAAGCACAATGCCCGAGGCCGGCGATTACAGTGCTGCCCAGATTTGGACCGGGGCGCGACCGACGACCCCTGATAGCAAGCCTTTCTTGGGGCCGACGCATTTTTCCAATCTGTGGCTCAACACCGGGCAAGGGTCACTTGGATTCACGCTTGCGGCGGCGTCTTCGAAACTTGTCGTGGATACACTGTGCCGCCGCGCCCCCGCACTTGACCTAGCTCCTTACCAACTGCATGGACGTAACGTCATGCGTGATCATCCAACGACCTTCAGCGCTGTAAGATCTGGCGAATAGGTTGTTGTTGCAATCGCTTGGCTAAATCAATTGATGTTCCCGTAGTCACCACTCCACTCAGAAATACTATGACCGATTCTGCTGCTTGCGACCTTTCCGTTGCAGACATTCAAGCTGCTCACGCTCGAATTCAGCAGTATGTCGTTCGTACGCCATTGCTAGAGAGTGAAGCGTTGAACTGTTTGGCAGGTGCTCGGGTACTTGTCAAAGCGGAAAATCTTCAGAAAACGGGTTCATTCAAATATCGCGGAGCATGCAACCGCGTGCTTCAGATGACCGATGAGCAGCGGCCACTCGGTATCGTTGCCTTTTCCTCGGGCAATCACGCACTGGCAATTTCGGCCGTATGCGCTCGGTTGGGCATGAAAGCTACCATCGTCATGCCGTCGGACGCACCGCGTGCCAAAATCGACGGTGTGCGAAATTACGGCGCAACAGTGCGGCTGTTCGATCGTAGAGCCGACGACCGCGAAGCTATTGCGCGTGATATTGCAGAACGCACAGGTGCCGTTACGGTTCCGCCTTATGACGACCCTCGCATCATGGCCGGGCAAGGGACCATTGGACTGGAAATCGTTCAGCAGCTGCAGGAAATTGGTGCAACGGCGGAAATTGTCCTCGCAGCGGCAGGCGGTGGAGGCCTGATTGCAGGCGTCGCAACGGCGATTCACGCACAATGCGCGCAAGCAAGAATCTACGCTGTCGAACCGGCAGGGTTCGACGACACCGCGCGTTCGTTGGCAGAAGGCAAGCAAGTTTCAAATGCCCCCGGGGCACAGTCGATTTGCGATTCCTTGCAAACTATATCGCCGGGTGAACTGACGTTCCCAATCAACAAGCGGCTTCTCTCTGGAAGTTTGGTCGTTGACGACAATGAGGTGCGTCGTGCGATGCGTGTAGCCTTTGACACGCTGAAGCTTGTTGTTGAACCCGGCGGTGTAACTCCCCTCGCGGCGGTGCTCAGTGGCAAGGCAGATGTATCCGGAAAGACCGTTGTACTGGTGGCGAGCGGAGGAAACGTGGACGCAGATGTGTTTCGAACCGCGTTGGCTCAAGCAGTGAGCTGAGGTTCGCTAATTGAAAGAACCCGACAGGAGGCATCTCAAATGAATGGCAAGAAATCAACGGAAGCACGTTTGGCAGAATTGGGCTTGTCGCTACCGCCTGCAAGTGTTCCTCGAGGCAGTTATTTACCTGCAGTGCGTTCGGGGAACGTTATCCAGGTTGCCGGTCAAGGACCGCGCTGGGATAGCGAACTTCGATACGCCGGGAAAGTTGGAACCGATCTGAGCATCGAGGACGGTCAGCGAGCTGCGCAGTTGTGTGCATTGAATATCCTGAGTCATCTTTCCCGGATGCTCGACGGCGATCTGAGCCGCATTGTGCGGATTATTCGTATGGCCGGAATTATTCAGTGCGAGTCAACGTTTACCGAGCATGCGAAGGTAATGAATGGCGCCTCGGACCTGATGTATTCGGTACTAGGGGAGCCAGGTTTGCACGCGCGGATTGCAACAGGCTCAAACTCTTTGCCCTCTGGTATGGCTGTCGAAATTGAGGCAACCGTTGAAGTTTATTGATATTCAGTCTGGACGACTGACGAGAGCACTACCGTAAATGAAAGTGCGTAAAAGTTGAGGGGAGATTTCGTCAGGAATCCATGGCTCGGCATTGACGAGTGAAAGAGCAGCATGATTATCGATCGTCAGCAACTTGAAGCATTTGCAGCCGTAGTGGAGATGCGACACTTCGGAGAGGCCGCTGCGGCTTTAAACGTTACACGGGGTGCCGTGTCGCAGCGTCTTAAAGCGCTGGAGGAGGCGCTTGGGTCACCTCTATTGGTACGCGATGGCAATATCCCAACGCCTGCGGGCGAGGTGCTACTTCGACATATCCGAAAGCTCAAGGTGCTCGAAGCCGATACCTTACGGCGCATCAAGCCATTGGCTGCACCGTGGCCTCGAATAGCCATCGCTGTCAATGCTGATTCGTTGGCAACGTGGTTCGAACCCGTCGCTTGGGAAATCGCCAAAGCAAAAGTTGCGCTGGAGCTTATGGTTGATGACCAGGTGTTGATTTGCACGGAATCCTGACCCACCCTCGGCAGTAATTTGCATCGAATCTTGACCCACGTAGAACACTGACCTGCTCGGCAACGGGCGGGGGAACGGAGTGATCGACGTGGCTATATTGAGC
>NZ_JAAGPQ010000186.1:0-4062 GCF_017104985.1 Paraburkholderia sp. Ac-20342
GCAGCGGGTGCGGCCGACGTATCTGCCGCCGGCGCGCTCGCGGCCGCAGCGGACGCGGGCGCGGACGCATCGTCCGCGAGGGCGGCGCCGATACCGCCCGCGAGCAGCGAGCCGGCCATCAGCAGGGACATCAATAGTTTGCGCATCTTCGTTTTCCTCTTGTCGCTTATCTGTGCTGTGTCGCTTGGGTCTTTACAGCGCGTCGGCCCCGGTTTCGCCGGTGCGGATGCGGATCACCTGCTCGATCGGCGTGACGAAAATCTTGCCGTCGCCGATCTTGCCGGTGCGCGCGGCGCGTTCGAGCGCCTCGATCGCCTGATCGACGATGTCGTCCGACACGGCCGCCTCGATCTTCACCTTCGGCAGAAAGTCGACGACATACTCAGCCCCCCGATACAGCTCCGTATGGCCCTTCTGCCGCCCGAAGCCTTTGACTTCCGTGACCGTGATGCCCGACACGCCGATCGCCGACAAGGCTTCGCGCGCTTCATCGAGCTTGAACGGCTTGATGATTGCGGTAATGAGCTTCATGAAATTCCTCGCTAGTGTGTTGCTGATCGCGTTGCCAACCGTTGCGTACCCGTAACCGTGGTCTCCGGCGCCGCCGGTGAAGAAGCTCCGGCGGTGCGCGCGGGGCAGTAACAGCAACTCGCGTGCCATGTTGTGTCAGACTTCGCCTCGCGTGCATGGCGCAAGGCGCCCGGACGGCCTTGTCCGAACGGCCAGGCGCACGGCGCGCGGGTGGCGCGGCGTAGGGATCGTTGCTAGAGTGTTCGAAGGTTCTGAACGCGACGGCGCGCACCAAAGGCGCTCATGCGGCCGCGGCAACGCGGGCGGCACGCACCACGATCGCCCATTCGCCGTGGCGGGGCACAGACGTCATGAAACATGCACATTTTTTGTGCACCAAGGGGAACACCATGAAACAACCGAACGACGTTTTCAACGACTTCCAGGCACGCGTGAGCGATCTGTTCAAGAACTCGCCGGCCAGGGATGTCGAGCGCAACGTCAAGGCCATGCTGTCACAAGGCTTCTCGAAGCTCGATCTCGTCACGCGCGAGGAATTCGATACGCAAACCCAGGTGCTCGTGCGCACCCGTGCGCGTCTCGAAGAGCTGGAGCGCCGCGTCGCCGAGCTCGAACAGAAGCTGCCGCTCACTCAAACGCCGTAACCCTCGCGCGCGGCATTCGCGCCGCGCCATGCTGCACATCACCGGCAAGCGGGCCGTGACGTCATCAGCGCTTTAGGGGACTCGCGCGTGCCAACGGCGCGCGGTCCGACGGGAGAAAACATGTCGCTTGCCGTGGTGCGCAGTCGCGCGCCGGCCTCTGGCCGCGCGCCGGAAGTCACCGTCGAGGTTCACCTCGCCAACGGATTACCTTCGTTCGCCATCGTCGGTCTTCCCGATCTCGAAGTGCGCGAAAGCCGCGAGCGGGTGCGCGCGGCGCTGCAGAACTGCGGCTTCGACTTCCCCGTGAGACGCATCACCGTCAATCTCGCGCCGGCCGATCTGCCGAAAGAATCGGGCCGCTTCGATCTGCCGATCGCGCTCGGCATCCTCGCCGCGAGCGGACAGATTCCCGCCGAATCGCTGCGCCACCGTGAATTCGCCGGCGAGCTGTCGCTGACCGGCGCGCTGCGGCCGATGCGCGGCGCGTTCGCGATGGCATGCGGCACGGCCCGCGGCGCAATGGCGGCCGACGGTGGCGATGGCAACGCCGTGCATTCTTCCGCGCCACCTTCCCCGCTGGCCGAAGCAACCGCAGCGGAATCGCCGTTCCGTACTCCACAGCTTTACCTGCCCGCCGCGAGCGCGGCGGAAGCTGCGCTCGTGCCCGGCGTCGACGTCTATGGCGCCGCCGATCTGCCGTCGTTATGCGCGCATCTCGCGGACGCGCCGGACGCGCGCCTGCGCCCGATCGCCGCACCCGAGCCCGGCACGGAAGCCGTCGCCGCCCGCCCCGACATGGCTGACGTGATCGGCCAGCGCGCCGCGCGGCGCGCGCTGGAAGTCGCCGCGGCCGGCGGCCATCACGTGCTGATCTTATTACCCATAAAACCCCAACTTCTCCGCTATAGGAAACATCTCGCCTACATTTCCAGCAGCCGTTCTACAAGGGACTTGATCTGCGGGCCGTTCTCACGCAGAAGCGAGGTGAACCGCGCGACGAGGAGCCGGTTCTTCTGGGTGTCGATCTCCCTGATCCGCCGATACGTGTTCCTGTCAACCGCCACACCGGCGTTAAGCTGCCCGATGGTGGATTGCACGAGTGCATGCCGCTCCGCATCCAGTTTCGCGAGCGTGGCAACAAGCGTCTCCTTTCCATCCGTCTGATTGTTATCTTTCTTCGGCGATTCCGTCACCTGCGATGCGACCGCTGCACCGCTGTCGCCGTCACCGGTCGTCATTCCCGCATCCCGCTTAAGGCTCATGCACTTCTCCTGTTAATTTCCACACTTCAACAATCTTCATCGTCCATCAACGGACCGGGCTAAAGGTCCGCCGCGATCTTTCTGAGTCTCTGCGGGTTGTCCTCGGCGTACTGCGCCGTCATCGACACCGACGAGTGCCCCATGAGTACCGACACCGATTTCAGGTCGATGCCCTTACTGATCAACTCGGTGGCGAACCACCGCCGCCCCGAATGGCTGCGTCCGCCCTGAATCCCTGCCGCGTCGTGCAGTCGTGCCAGAAGCTGCTGCATCGTGTTGGGAGAAAATCCGGAACCCTTCTGTGATTTGAAGAGCGCGGCATCCCGATTGAAGAGAATCCCTTCCCGCGCCTGACGCCAGCGCAGATAGTCGAGCAACGCGGAGCGAAGGTGGGAATTGGACAGATAGGCGACGCGGGGTTTGCCCCCTTTTGTGACCTTGCCCGACAGACGGCATTCGTCGCGCAACTGGAGCTGATCGTTCATAACGTCAGAGACTCGCAAACCCGCCATTTCCTTGGCGCGGAATCCGAGCCGGTACGAGACATTGACGATTGCTGCGTCCCGCAAGCCTTGTTTGCCGGCCCTCACGACCGTTAGAAGCCGCCGCAACTCGCTGATTGATGGAACTGCCGCCTTGCCGTGCATTCTTTTAACTCGTTGATTTTGTTATGATAATTTTAATTCAACCAGTTTCCAGAGGAAACAGAAACCTGCTGCGCGCGTCGGGAGTGTGACGATGCCATAATCAGACGTACCGCTGACATCAGCCGCTCGATAGGACTTCCCAGCGCCAGTTCAGCCCGCCACACAAAAGAAGAGTGACCATGACTAACGACAACGCTCCCGGCGACGGAAACGCCCAACTCAACGTCGTCCGCTATGCCGATGACTTTGTTGTGACCGGCGTATCGAAAGATGTGCTCGAGCTCAAAGTGCTTCCGGCGGTCAGGCAGTTTATGGCCGCCCGAGGTCTGGAACTCTCGGAAGAGAAGACCCGGATCACGAACATTGCGGAGGGTTTCGATTTCCTTGGCCAGAACGTGCGCAAGTACGAGGGCAAGCTGCTGATCAAGCCGGCAAAGAAGAGTGTAAAGTCGCTCCTCGACAAGGTCAGGGAAATCATCAAGGGCAACGCGAGCGTCACGCAGGAGTCGTTGATACAGAAACTGAACCCGGTCATCCGGGGATGGGCCATGTATCACCGCACGTCGTGGCGAAAGCGAGCTTCTCATTGATAGACTCGCACATTTGGCAACTGCTCTGGAAGTGCGCAAAACGTCGGCATCCCATGAAAGGAGCACGGTGGGTAAGGACGAGATACTTCCGGGTCGACGGACACCGGTCCTGGGACTTTGCTACGAAGGGTCCGGCTGATGGAAACACCAGCGGGTATCGGCTCTTCCGCGCAATGACGATCCCGATTACGAGACACGTCAAGGTCCGGGGACTGGCCAATCCATTTGATCAGGTCTGGACCACGTACTTCGCTCGCCGTCTGGAGTTGACCCTGCAATCCCGGACACAGCCTCACACTAAGGTTGCTGAATCCATCGAGCGCCGAAACTCGCGAGGCGAGCGGTATTTCAGCGCGCTATGGGGATGCTTCTCGTTGTAATGCTCGAA
>NZ_JAAGPQ010000187.1:0-3819 GCF_017104985.1 Paraburkholderia sp. Ac-20342
GGCCGCCGCACCGGAAGCCGCTGCCGCGCCGACCGCCGGCTGCGCCGGCTCGGGAAAGCTCGCGCCCGAGTTGTTCGCCATATAGACCACCGCGCGGGCGATTTCGAAGTCGCTGTAATCGTCGGGGCTCGTGCCGCCGCGCGGCGGCATCGCGCCTTTGCCGCTCAAGGCGGTATGCCAGAGCGTGTCGAAACCTTGCGAGATACGCGGCGCCCAGTCGGCGGTATTGGTGAATTTCGGCGCGCCGGCCGCACCCGACGCGTGACACGCGGAGCAGACGGCCTTATAGACTTCCTCGCCGCTCTTGTAGACGCGCGGCGCGTTGGCGTCGCGAATTTCGACCTGCGCCAGTGGATGGATGCGGGCGGCGACTTCGGCGTCGGAGAGGGAGTCGGTGCCGGCGCCCGTGCGCGTCGAGTTATCGACGTAGACCGCGAGCAGAACGATGATGGCGATCGGCACAGCAAACCCGGCGATGACCGCGGCGATGAGCTGTGCAGGGGTTTTGATCGGGGCTCCGTGTGGTGCTTCGCTCATGCTTGTCTCGTCTCCGTGGGTATGTGAGCGGTACAGCGCGACGGCAACTTCTTGTTCTTTATCAGCCACGGACGATTATAGACGCAAGATTTCGGCGGCGGCGAGCGGCCCGAACGGTGTTCAGCAGGCGTTTACCCGAAGCGGGGCGGCCACCCGGATGGCTTCGCGGTGCGCCTCGCCGGCCATCCGGTGGACGGTTCGGATGAAACCGGGTATCCTTGCGGTCTCTCGCTTTGGCGTTGCGGCCGTTCTGGTTGCAGTGCTTTCGCGTAGTTTCCCCCGTGGTGAAGCGCCCGTAGCTCAATGGATAGAGTACTGCCCTCCGAAGGCAGGGGTTGCTGGTTCGATCCCAGCCGGGCGCGCCATCCAGTTGTCCGAAGAAATCCCCTGAAGTCCTGAAAAGCCGCGCCAGATAAGGCGTTGCGGGAAATTTGCGTCCGGGGAAAGCCGGTGAATTCCGAAGAAATCCGGCGTTTGCATATCCCAAAAGTCGTACCCAAAATGGTTGTATCTGGATTTCGCCAATTTGGGTACGAGATCATGGGGCAACTCACTGATTTGAAAGTAAAAAACGCGAAGCACTGCGTGAAGGATTACTTGCTGCCGGATGGCGATGGGTTGTACCTGCATGTGCGGCCGACTCGCAAGGTCTGGTTCTATCGCTACACACGCGACGGGAAAAGCATCAAGCTGTCGCTTGGTCGTTATCCGATTGTGTCGCTGGCGGCGGCGCGCCGGAAAGCGCGAGCGGAAATGGAGCGGCGGGCTGACGGGATCGACCCGCAAAGAGCGAGGCGCGAGAAGCGGGAGCAAGAGCAGGCGTATCGGCTCAACACCTTTGAGCTCACGGCGCGGGAATGGCATAAGGTATCGGAAAAGGATCGTGAATGGTCCGCCGGCTACGCCGAGAAAATAATCCGCTACCTGGAGCTGCACGTGTTTCCATGGGTGGGGCAATTTCCTGTAGGGGAGATCAGGCCGACCGAAGTCGTGCGTTGTCTGCATCGCATCAAAGAGCGCGGCCATCTTGAAACCGCGATGCGGGTGCGCGAGACGATTCAGCATGTGTATCAGTACGCGGTGGATACCGGCGTTCTCGAACCCGCCAAGAATTTTGTGAATGACCGTACCGGTGGGCTCCCTCCTGTGCGCAGCCGCCATTACCCCGCGATCACCGATCCGACGCAGCTTGGACAGCTGATGCGCGATATCCGAGCCTACAACGGACATGTGATTACCCGTGCAGCGTTGCAGCTTGCTCCATTGCTTTTCCAGCGGCCAAGCCAGTTACGTTTTGCTCACTGGGAAGACATCGATCTTGATGGCGCAGTTTGGATCTGTCCGCCGGAAAAGATGAAGATGCGGGAATGGAAGAAGCGTGATAGCCGCACGCCGGCGCATCTGGTGCCGCTTCCGTTACAGGCCATGGAGATCTTGGGGGATTTGCATCCGCTCACCGGGCCGACGGGGCCGATCTTTCGTAGTGTGGCCAAGCGCTCCGAGGCGACGCGCTACATGAGCGAGAACACGATCAATAGCGCGCTACGCACGCTGGGTTACGACACGAAAGAGCAGATCACCGGTCATGGTTTTCGTGCGACAGCTCGAACGTTGATTCGGGAATATCTCGGATGGGACAGGGAGGTGATCGAGCGTCATCTAGCTCATGCGTCGAGCGAGGAGCTAGGCGATAGTTACGATCGCACAACGTTTCTTGAACAGCGCCGCGAGATGGTTCAGTGTTGGGCCGATTTTCTCGACGAACTCGCGGCGGGAAATATTCCGAAGCCTGTTAGGACGCTGAAATTGGTGACCAGGACCGCATGAGGCGGCACTGAGGGTTCCAAAGGCTGGAGATCTTCGGCATTGTTCTGGGCGATCTGCCGGACGATCAATGAATTGAGGCTGCATGGACTTCATCGCATCCCGGACGTTGGCGCGGTGCTTTTGCGCCGGCTTTTCTGGCAGTGGATTGAGACGGCGCACTGCAGTGTCCCACTGCGCCCCGGTAAAGCTTTTCACCACCGACATATTTGTATAAGTCGGGACGTCATCGGACAGATACCGTCAGATCCTGCGAAGGCTGCTCAATCATGTAGGTGGCAAAAGACGGCACCCGAGCCTCTACAGTCGATCGACTAGCAGAACGAGAGGCTCGAAATCAGACGTTCGAGGTCTGCCCCTTCCTAGCCGCTGATTCCTGTACAGTTGTACACAAAAGCGCAACCCTACGAGCTACCTCCGATGCCCGAGAACCTTTACCCAGGACAAGCAACTATCCCCCAGCCGCAGATTGCATCGATGTTTCGCGAAGTTCAATTGGGCATGGCAAAGCACTTGGAGTCGAGCCTGTCTGAGATCTTTTTTCCCCAAGCGAAACGCCCAGACATTCTGGAAAACGGCACTGGATCATTTGTCGATGTTGACGGCGCGAAGTTGCTCGTTAGCAACGAGCATGTGATCAAGAACGAAGGGCTCCACCATTCATTCCCCAACCACGACCGTTACGTGTTAGGCGCCTATCAGAAGTATGCTGTTGCCGAACCCATCGATGTCGGAGCAAGCAGAATAAGGGACGATATCTGGGACATATACGGAGCAGGCGCATTTGCCATACCTCTGAGCCGCTTTGCGCTGAAACACGTTACCTATCCTCACGAGATTCTTTGGACCGCAGGCTATCCTGGTGCACGAGTTAAGCAGCTTGCCGTGACCTACGCAGTCGCACAGGTGCTGTCGACCCAAGAGCACATCTTCCGCGAAGGGGAAGTTCCGCACGAGCTGTTCGACCCGATGTACCACTTCGGTGTTGCGTATAGTCCGGAGAAAGCGCAGCGCATCGACGAGAGCGGTGCATCGAGCAGCCCAGGACTTTCGGATCCCCATGGCCTGAGCGGCAGTCTTGTGTGGAACTCCCGGCGACTGGAGTGCTTCTACGCCGGCCGGCCATGGGACCCTAGCATGAGCCTGGTGACTGGCATGATTTGGGGTTGGCCAAGCAGCGACCACCTGATCGCCACCAAGGTGGAACACTTTCGTGACTTCTTGGCCCTCGCGTCGCGGTTGCCAAGTACTCCGGCCGTGTAAAAGAGCGGCCGCCATGCAGGGGTGTGGCGGGCCTCTCCAAAAGCGGTCGTTGCGGACCGTCCACTTGTGGCCGAGGCCGTGTGGAAACGCCATTTTCGCCGCTTAGGGCGAAGTTGCCGGTCGGGTCGATCAGGTGAGATGCGTCGAGCTTGCGCTAATCGAACATCGCGAGCGCAACGAAGCCCCTCAGGGCCT
>NZ_JAAGPQ010000188.1:0-3703 GCF_017104985.1 Paraburkholderia sp. Ac-20342
AAAACGGGAGTACAGCGTGAAAGGAATCGTCTTCAACCTGTTGGAAGAGCTGGTGCGCCGCGAGCACGGCGAGGACGCATGGGATGACCTGCTTGACGCGGCACACGTGCAGGGCGCCTATACGTCGCTCGGCAGTTATCCCGACGCGGAAATTGCGAGGTTGGTAGCGGCCGCCTCCGTACGCCTGGCATTGCCGCCGGCAGACGTGCTTCACTGGTTCGGGCGTCAGGCGATGCCGCTGCTGGCGGAAAAATATTCGGTGTTCTTTGCTGGGCACAACACGACTCACAGCTTCGTGCTGACGCTGAACAGCATCATTCATCCGGAAGTATGCAAGCTGTATCCTGGTGCCGTCACACCCGTATTCGACTTCGACACCAGCACGCCGGGAGTGCTGACGATGGGTTACCGGTCGCCGCGCCGGCTGTGTGCGCTCGCACACGGCTTCATCGAGGGCGCGGCCGATCACTACGGGGAGCGCCTCGTATACCGCCACGTGCGCTGCATGCATCAGGGCGATGACCAGTGCCTGTCTCACTTGCAGTTCGAGCCCCATTCACACTGAGTCGATGATGACGGAGTTCGTATCCATAGACGAGAAAATTGCACGCCTGACACGTCGGCTCGAACGCGAGCGCCAGGCGCGCGTAGAAGCCGAAGCGATTGCAGAGCGCGGTCTGCGCGAGCTGTACCAGCGGCAGCAGGAAATCGGCTTGCTGGAGACAGTCGCCACGGCCGCCAATCAGGCGTCCGGAATCGACGATGCGCTGTCGCTGGCGGTCCGTGAGATTTGCGGCTACACGCAGTGGCCGGTCGGACATGCGTTTCATGTACATCGCGATCACCGAGATGCGGTCCCGGCGCCCGTTCCGTCCCGAATCTGGCATCTTGCAGAGCCGTCGCGGTTCGAATCGTTTCGCGACGCGACCGTCGTGCTGTGGGATGCGGCAATGCACGGGCTGCCGGGCCGCGTGCTGGCGAGCGGCGCGCCGGCGTGGATCCCCGATGTCGCCGGCGATGCCGATTTCCCCCGCGCCGCTGCGGCCCGGGCGGCCGGGCTGTGTGCGGCGTTCGGATTTCCGGTGCTGGTGGATACCGAGGTGGTCGCGATTCTCGAATTCTTCTCCGAACAGGTGGCGGAGCCTGACGAGGTCCTACTGCGCGTGATGGCGCAGATCGGCACTCAGCTTGGCCGGGTGGTCGAGCGCCAGCGCGCCCGTGATCGGCTGCTGCACGAGGCGTTCCACGACGCACTGACGGGACTGGCGAACCGAGCACTCTTTCTCGAGCGGCTGGAGCTGGTACTGGACCACAGCCGTCACAACCCGGATTACCGCTTCGCGGTGCTATTCCTCGATCTGGACCGCTTCAAGTCAGTCAACGACAGTCTCGGGCACCTAGCCGGCGATGCCCTGATCGTCGAGACCGCGCGGCGGCTGTCGTCATGCCTGCGGCGCGACGACACGCTTGCGCGTGCCCCTCGGCTCACGCACGGAGAGAGGCTGTCGGCCGCCGATGAGGGCATGGTCGCCCGGCTGGGCGGCGACGAGTTCACCGTCCTGCTGGAGGGCATTCGCGACGCCAGCGCCGCAGTGCGCGTGGCCGAGCGTCTCCAGTGCGCGCTCGCGGCGCCCTTCGTGCTGGCCGGTCAGAAGTTGTTCACCTCGGCGAGTATCGGCATTGCGCTGAGCACGACGGGTTATGGCGCCGTGCATGACATCCTGCGCGATGCCGACATCGCGATGTACCGCGCGAAGGCAGGTGGCCGGGCCCGTCACGCAATGTTCGATGAGGCGATGGGCGCGCAGGCTAGCGCAGCGCTGAAGCTCGAGGCGGACTTGCGGGAGGCAATCGTCAACGGCGAATTCACTCTCGTCTACCAGCCCATTGTGTCGCTGCAGGACAGTGCGATCCACGGGTTCGAAGCATTGCTGCGCTGGCGCCACCCAACCCGCGGCATCATTTCTCCCGCAGCGTTTCTGCCAGTCGCCGAGGAAACCGGCCTGATCTGCATCATCGGCAGATGGGTGCTGGAAGAGGCCTGTCGGCAGCTCCGGCGCTGGCACGATGACTTCCCGTATCAGCCACTGCTAACCGTCAGCGTGAACGTATCAGCCAGTCAGTTCTCCGAAGCGGATTTCGTCAGCCATGTCATGCAAACGTTGTGGACAACGGGTATCCCGTCGGGCTGCCTGAAGCTGGAACTCACGGAAAGCACAGCAATGGTGGATACCGGGCGCACCGTGGCGCAGCTTCTCGAACTACGTGCGCTGGGCATCCAGATCAGCCTCGACGACTTCGGTACCGGCTATTCGTCGCTTAGCTACCTGCGTCGCCTGCCGATTGACACGCTCAAGATCGACCGCTCGTTCGTCAGTGGCATTGAGACGAATCCGGAGAACCGGCATATCCTTGAGACGATCACGCTGCTGGCCCGCACGCTGGGGATGGAGGTGGTTGCAGAAGGCCCCGAGACCGCTGATGAGGTCGCGAGCCTCCGTGCGATCGAGTGCGGGTACGCACAGGGCTATTACTTCTATCGCCCCTTGGACCCGGCTGCTATCGCGACCGCCCTGCGCGCCCAGACCACCGAAAGCGGTTGCGACCGCACGCTCCACCCGAGCGCTGTAGGGCATGACCAACCAGCGAAAACATCATGAACGAACCTGTCCGTACGACAAGTGCTGAGGGCGCGAGCCATAAACTCAGACCGGCTGACGTGCGAGTCGGTACACCGCTCGCGTGGCCAGTTGTCGATACCGATGGCGCTCTGCTGTTCGGGCAGGGGACGACACTCATCGATACGGCAGAGCGCGAGTTTCTGTTTAAAAACTTCCAGCCGCAGCGCGGCGATTTACCAGTTTCGCGTCCAGTTTCCTCCGCCGCCGGGCCAACTGCACACGTCGGGCAGCCGATCACGCCTGCTGAGATGAAACTAGGAATTGGTGCGCTGCTTGGACTGCGGCCGCAGATCGGCATGGGGCGCGCGATGCATTCGAGCCGGGTGATCGGTTTCGCGCCGCATCAGGCGCTGTTCGTGACACCACCCTGGTCGGACGGCCAGCCGGTACCGCTCGCCCGGGGCGAACAGGTCGAGGTGGTCGCAATCGCCAGCCACGCGGTATTCTGGTTTGTCTGCACAGTGGACGCGGTGTGCCGGGACCCGTTCAGCTATCTCGTACTGTCGCCGCCAGGTACGATCCGGCGGCTGCGCGAGCGCCGCGCGCAGCGCGTACCTGTACGGCTGGCCGTGCGCTACGGCACCGATGTCGCCAGCGCCAGTTGCGACAGCGTGGGCGTCGCCCGTGATCTCAGCGTGCTCGGGATGTCGCTTGCAGCATTCCGTTCTCTCGGCGAGCCGGGTGAGCACCTGTGCGTGGCGTTCCGGCTCCGCATGGATGACACCGACGTCGAGATCCAGACGGCCGCTGTTATCCGCAATGTGCATTGGGACGCGTCGAAGCCGGGCGATGAAACAATCCATGGCCTCGAGTTCGCATCGCTCCAACCGTCGCAGCAGACGGCACTGAAAAATTTCGTGTTCGACCGGCAGGACGTAGTCTCCGTGCATGGGCCGGGACTAACCGGATGACGCTGAAGGGCGTTGTCACGTTAGCGGGGTACTCGCCTGACATATAGCGCAATGGAGAAGACGAAATCGCGCTATCACAGTCACCGATTCTCGGTGGGCGTCATCTCTCAA
>NZ_JAAGPQ010000189.1:0-3495 GCF_017104985.1 Paraburkholderia sp. Ac-20342
GGCCTGACCGGGCAGCCGTCGCCGGCGCTCACGGCAGCGATCGGCGAGCCGCCGCAGGAAAGCAGCGGCAGCGTTGCCGGCGCCCGCGGCGACAGCGACGGCCAGCTGCCGGTGATCGTCGCCGACCAGCGCACCAACTCCGTCGTGGTCCGCGACACGCCCGATCGCATGTCGCAGTACGGCACGCTGATCGACCGCCTCGACGTGAAGCCGCAGCTGATCGAGATCGAGGCGCACATCATCGAGATCGACGACAACGCGCTGCAGCAGCTCGGCGTCGACTGGACGCTGCACAACAGCCATGTCGACATCCAGACCGGCTCCGGCACGCTGGCGCAGAACACCTACAACGGCGGCACGATCACGCAGAACTTCGGCACCACGACGCTGCCGGGCAACGTCGCCGCGCTGGCGTCGCCGGCCGGCGCCTCGGTCGCGGCGGTGCTCGGCGACGCGGGCCGCTATCTGATGGCGCGCATCTCGGCGCTGCAGCAGACCAGCGCCGCGAAGATCGACGCGAGCCCGAAGGTCGTCACGCTGAACAACATCGAAGCGGTGATGGACAACCAGACGCAGTTCTTCGTGCCGGTCACGGGCTACACCTCGGGCGACCTGTACAGCATCTCGGCGGGCGTGTCGCTGCGCGTGCTGCCGATGGTCGTCGACGAGGACGGGCGCACGCGCATCAAGCTCGACGTCGCGATCCAGGACGGCCAGGTGAATACGCAGCAGCTCGTCGGCAACCTGCCGACCGTCACGAACAGCACGATCGACACGCAGGCGTTCATCGACGAAGGGCAGGCGCTCCTGATCGCGGGCTATCGCGCCTACGACGACTCGACCGGCGTCACCGGCGTGCCGGGGCTCTCGAAGATCCCGCTGATCGGCGCGCTGTTCCGCACTCACACGCGGCAGAACAGCCATATGGAGCGGCTGTTCCTGCTGACGCCGCGCGTGATTTCTCCGGGCGCGCCAGACGCGGGCGACGAGCAGGGGCCCGCGTGACGAGCCCCGGGCGCGCGCACGAGGACGAGGACGCCGCGCGCCTGCGCGCGATGCTCGATGCGCTGCCGTGCGGCGTCGTCGCGCTCGACGCCGCGGGCGCGGTGCTCGATGCCAACGCGCGCGCGCTCGCGATGCTCGAGATGGCGCTGCCGCCGGGCGTCGATTTTGCGGTCGCGCTGGCCGAGCATTTCGGCTTCGACGACGTGCCGCTGCCGCGCGATCTGGAAGCGGGCCGCGAAGTGCGCGCCGGCGAGGCGACGCTGTGGCTGCAGGCGGGGGCACCGCTGCCTGGCGCGGGCGCCGTGATCGCGGTGACCGACGTGACGCCGTTCGCGCGCTCGCTCGACGAACGCGCGACGTCGCTGCGCTTCCTGCTGCACGACCTGCGCTCGCCGCTCAATTCGATCAGCGCGCTGACACAGCTCGACGCGAGCGATCCGGAAGCGTTCGAGCGCTGCGGCGGCATGCAGCGGATCACGCAGCTCGCGCGCTACGTGCTGTCGCTCGGCGAGCAGTTCATCTTTTCCTCGGTCACCGAGCATTTGCAGGCGCGCGACTTCCGCCGCTTCGACCTGCGCGCGACGCTGCGCCAGATGATTTCGCAGCTCGAAGTGACGGCAGTGTATTGCGGCGTGGCGCTGCATCTGTGGCTGCCCGACAATGCGCCCGTCTGGGTCAACGGGATGCGCAACTTCGTGGCCCGCGCGATCCAGAACGTGATCGACAACGCGGTGCGCGCTTCGCCGCGCGGCGAGGCCGTGACGGTGTCGCTGCGCCACGACGGTGGATTCGTCGAAGTGCTCGTCGACGATCACGCGGGCGGGCTGCCCGGGTTGCCCGAAGACGAGCGGCTGACCGATTTCGAGAAGTTCGGCAAGAAATCGGCCACGGGTTTCGGCCTCGGGCTGAAGCTCGCGGTGCAGATCGTCGCGGTGCATGGCGGCGCGCTGTACGCCGAACTGAACGGCCGGGGCGGCACGCTGTTCGTGCTGCGCCTGCCGTGCCTGAATCCCGCCGCGGCGCCGTCGTTGTCGACGTCGCTCGTCGACGCGGACCGGGCATTACGCGCGAACCGTGCCGTCTGACGGAAGCGCGGTCAATCTAAGGCTGGATCATGAAATCGCTTGCAGGAAAACCAATTCGCATTCTGTTCGTCGAGGACGACGTCGCGCATCACGCGCTCGTCAATGCCTGGCTGAAAAGCGAGGGCTATCACATCGACGCCTTCCACAACGGACTCGAGGCCCAGCAGTTCCTCGCCGACAACTGGGCCGATCTGGCGATCCTCGACTGGGATCTGCCGGGCGTCAATGGCGACCGGCTGCTGCACAAGATCCGCAGCCGCTCGCAATCGACGATGCCGGTGATCTTCCAGACCGTGCATTCGGCCGAGTCGGACATCGTCGAGATTCTCGACGCCGGCGCGGACGACTATCTCGTCAAGCCGTACGACCGGCAGGTGCTGCTCGCCCGCATGCGCGCGCTGCTGCGCCGCTTCGCGCCGATGAACGTCGACAGCCGCCGGATGTTCGTCGAGGACGCGGCGCTCGACCAGCCGGCACGCTCGCTCGTGGTCGGCGGCGTCGCGCACAAACTCGGCACCAAGGAGTTCGACATCCTCTGGCATCTGGCGCGGCACATGGGCGCCGTCGTGCTGCGGCAGGATCTGATGAGCGTGGTCTGGGGCTGGGACGCGGCGGTGCAGAGCCGCTCGGTCGACATGTACGTGAGCCGGCTGCGCGCGAGCCTGAAGGCGGCCGGCGTCGGCTGGAGCGTGCAGTCGGTCTACGCGACCGGCTACCGGCTGACGCTGAAACCCGAGGCCGAGGCGCCGCGCGCCGAGAATTCCTCCAATGACTCAACCGATGCGGAGGCCCGATGAGGCTGCCCTTGCCGTTCCGGCCGGTGCCGCGCCGGCCGCTCATCGCGTGCGCCGCAGCGGTACTGATCGCCGCGCTGCCGATGCCGCGCGCACACGCCGCGCCCGTCGTCTGGGCCAGCGATAACTTCGACTACGTCGCGACCGGCGGCAGCGTCGCCAGCGTGCTCGACGCGTTCGCATCGCTTCAGCATCTGCGCGTCGTCGTCGACGGCGAGGTGCCGGGCGCGGTCGACGGACGTTTCTCGATGGCGCCGGCAAGGTTTCTCGATACGCTTGGCCATACTTACGGTTTCGTCTGGTACTACAACGGCGTCGCGCTGCGCATCTCGCCGGCGAATGCGCAGCAGTCGGTCGCGCTGCGGCCGCACGCGCTGGCGCCCGACGCGCTCGTTACCGCGCTCACGCGCGGGGGGCTCACCGACGCGCATTTTCCGCTGTCGATCGACGCCGCCGCGCACACCGTCAACGTGACGGGGCCCGCGAGCTACGTCGAGCGCCTCGGCGCGGCGGCCGACCGCTTCGAGCGCGCCGCGAATACGCGCACGCCGACCTCGGTGCGGGTATTCCGGCTGACGCGCGCGAATGCCGCGGACGACGTGCGCGTCGTC
>NZ_JAAGPQ010000190.1:0-3386 GCF_017104985.1 Paraburkholderia sp. Ac-20342
GCGCAAGCGCGTCGCCGGGCCGCTCGTCGCGCCGCTCGCGGCCGGCGAAGCGCGCCTCGTGCGCGTCGGCGGACAGGCCGCGATCGCGGTCGGCGACAGCCAGGCCATCGGCGTGCTTGCGCAGGCCTGGCGCACGATCAACGTATCGAACCAGCTCGTCGTGCACGGCATCGATAGCAGCATCAACGGCCGGGCCGACGTCGTCGCGCTTTCCGCGCTCGGCGGCGAACCGGCGACACTCGACGTGTACGCCCAGGCGTCGTGGAGCGCCGCCTTCGACCTCGGCGCGGTGGCGGGCGCGGGCCGTCTGCCCGACGCCGTGGTGCTGGATCTCGCGGGCGCGCCCAATAGCGATGGCGCGAGGCCGGTCGCATCGATCTATTTCAACGACGTGCTGATCGGCGCGCAGCTGCTGGACGCCGGCGGCCGCGCACAGCGCGTCACCGCTCACATTCCGCGCGCCGCGCTCGCGGCCCGCAACGTGCTGCGCGTGACGTTCCAGCGCCAGCCCGGCAGCGGCTGCGCGATGGCGCAGGGCTATCCGGCCGCGGTTCTGCCCGGCAGTCATCTGACGCTCGCGCGCGCCGACGGCGACGACACCTTCACCGGCATGGTGGGGCGTTTCGCGCAAGGCGCGACGCTGGTCGTGCCGGCGTCGTATCTCGCCGACGCGACGGCGACGCTGCCGCGCGTGGCGCGTCTGGCCAACGCGGCCGGCGTCGCGCCGCAACGCGCGGCGCTGAATGTGAGCCCGGACGGACAAGCAGCGGCGCCCGCCGGCGCGTTTCTCGCCATCGACGTGCCGCTGGCCGATCCGAAGTCGCACGTGCGCATCGCGGACGGCCGCCTGACCATTACCGGCCCGCGCGGTGCGATGCTTTACGACGTGAGCGGCGTCGCCAACCTGGCCGAAGTCGGCGTGATCGACGTCGAGCATGCGGGCGGCACGGCAGGCGTGGTCTACCGCAGCGTCGGCACCCATGCGCCGCCGCTGCCGACGGCCTTCCAGCTTTCGCACGGCGACGTCGCCGTGATCGACCGCAGCGGCGTGCTCAAGCAGCTCGATACCATCCACGAAGGCGATCTGGCGCCGCAGACGGGCAGCGCCGCCACGCCGTGGACGCGCCAGTGGCTCATCTGGTTCGTGCCCGCCGTCGTGGTGGCCGGGTTCGTCGCGCTGCTGCTGCTGGCCGCCTTCGTGCGTCGCCGCAAGGCGCGCCGGTCCGCCGGCGAGTGAGTCCGCGCGCCATGGGTCTGTATTCCGGGTACTACGCCGCGCAGTATTTCGAACTGCTGCAGTACTGCGCGGGCTTCGTCGCGGTGCTGATCCTGCTGTCCGCGCTCGACGACCTGTTCATCGATCTGTGGTACTGGGCGCGCGAGGCGTGGCGCGCCGCGACGGTCAAGCGTGCCTACCGGCCGCTCACGGTCGCGCAGTTGCAGGCGCGCGAGGAGCAGCCGCTCGCGATCATGGTGCCGGCATGGCTCGAATACGACGTGATCGCCGCCATGATCGAGGACATGGTGCGCGTGCTCGACTACCGCAACTACATGGTGTTCGTCGGCACCTATCGCAACGACGCGCAGACCATTGCGGAAGTGGAGCGCATGCGCCGCCGCTACCGGCAACTGCACCGCGTCGAGGTGCCGCACGACGGACCCACCTGCAAGGCCGACTGCCTGAACTGGGTGATCCAGGCGATCTTTCGCCACGAGCGCGAGGCGGGGATCGAATTCGCGGGCGTCGTGCTGCACGACAGCGAGGACGTGCTGCATCCGGTCGAGCTGAAGTTCTTCAATTACCTGCTGCCGCGCAAGGACATGATCCAGCTGCCGGTTGCCTCGCTGGAGCGGCACTGGTACGAACTCGTGGCCGGCACCTACATGGACGAGTTCGCCGAGTGGCACGCGAAGGACCTCGTGGTGCGCGAGAGTCTCGCGGGCGCGGTGCCGTCGGCGGGCGTGGGCACCTGTTTTTCGCGGCGCGCGCTGCTCGCGCTGGCCGAGAGCACGCAGAACCAGCCCTTCAACACCGACAGCCTGACCGAGGACTATGACGTCGGCGCGCGGCTTGCCAGGCTCGGCATGCAGTCGATCTTCGCGCGCTTTCCGGTGCAGTTCCGCTCCCGCCGCGCGACGTGGTTCGGTTTGGGCAAGCCGCGCGAGGTCACCATCACGATGCCGCTGTGCGTGCGCGAGTTCTTCCCCGACACGCTGCGCACCGCCTACCGCCAGCGCGCGCGCTGGGCCCTCGGCATCGGCTTGCAGGGCTGGCAGCACACCGGCTGGAGCGGCTCGCTCGCCCACCGCTACCTGCTGTTTCGCGACCGCAAGGGGATCGTGACCGCGTTCGTCAGCATGGCCGCCTATGCGCTGCTGATCCAGTTCCTGCTGTTCATGGGCGCCAGCGCGCTGGGGCTGCCCGTGGCGCTGCTGCCGTCGCCGTTCGTCAATTCCACGTGGATGCACGTCGTGCTCGGGCTCAATGCCGTGGCGCTGCTGCTGCGCGTCGTGCAGCGCGTCTACTTCGTGACGCGGCTGTACGGCTGGGAGCACGGCGCGATGTCGATTCCGCGCATGGTGGTCGGCAACTTCGTCAATTTTCTGGCCGTGTCGCGTGCGTGGCGGCTGTTTCTCGTCCACCTCGCGACGGGCAAGCGGCTCGCGTGGGACAAGACCATGCACGATTTTCCGACCGCGGACGGCCTGACGGGCGGCCGCCGCCAGCGGCTCGGCGAGCTGCTGCTGTCGTGGCGGGCGATCGACGAGCAGCAGCTCGCGCATGCGCTCGACGACTGGTATGCGCGCGAAGCGCCGCTCGGCCGCGTGCTGATGGCCAAAGGCTGGCTCGACGAGGAAACGCTCGCCGAAGCGATCGCGTTCCAGGCCGACCTGCCGCATGCGGCGCTCGATTTGCGCCAGCTCGACGCCGATCGCGCGCGTCTGCCAGTTGATGCGTCGATCCGTCATCGCGTGCTGGTGCAGGGCACCGACGCGGCCGGCCGCGCGATCCTGCTTACCGCGAGCCCGCTGCCCGAGCCGACGCTGGCGGAGCTTGCCGAGGCGCTCGGGCAGCCGGTCACGCAGCACATCGCGCGCGAAAGCGACGTCGTGACGGGCCTGCGCCTGCTGCGCGGCACGCCCGAAGCGCTGGAGCCGGCCGCCGCGCGTGTTCCGCTGCTCGGCGATCTGCTGATCGAACTCGGCCACGTGACGCGCGAGCGCTTCAACGCGGCGCTGAACCTCTATCGCCCGGACCGCGACGGCCGTATCGGCGACTTCATGGTGGCGCGCGGCGTAATCAGCAGCAGCGCGCTCAACGATGCGATCGCGGCGCAGGCCCGCGCGCGCGAGGCGGGGGTGCCCGTCACATGAGCCCTGTCGCG
>NZ_JAAGPQ010000191.1:0-3340 GCF_017104985.1 Paraburkholderia sp. Ac-20342
CGACGCATTCGGGAAGTAGTGCGACCTGCTTGCGGTCATCGCCTTCAACGAATCGCTTCATGAGTCACCCGGTCTCAACGCGTTGATTCAGTTTAGACGATCAATTCGTTTTCACACGGCCTCGGCCAGTTTCAGCCATTCGACATCGCGAAGAAGATCGTTGACAATCTGCAACAAATCAACTGCCTGCACCCACAAGAAGAGCCTATGAAATTAAGGATATTTCTCACGGCAATACTCGGCCTCCTGACAATACTCGTACTTGGGCTACTCGGATATACAGGTGCCGCAGTTGGATCGAAACTCTACTTCCTCGCAGTCGAGCGGACGTGGCCCGAAACCGAAGCCACAATCACGTCCATCCATACGATCTCCAAACCCCTCAAGTACGGAAACCATTTGTGGGCGCCGTCATGGACATACAACTATACCGTCGACGGTAGGTCATATAGCGCCGAAAGCTCGCACATCGCTCACGGCTATGACGTGAACTGGTATCAATATGAGCCTGTCGCGGAACGTGACGGCCTATCGCGGCCAGTCGGTTCTACCGTCCGTACGTTTTACGATCCGGGCAACCCTTCGCGCTCCGTCCTTGATCGAGCGATATTTGATCTGTCGGATGCCATATATCTGGCGCTCTTTATTCTAGTGCTTGCCAAGGCTGCGGACTTTGTACGCACTGGGCGGCGTCAGGCTGCAAAGCGACCCTCATGATGCACAAGCGTCGCGGCCATTCACACGACACGAGATCGGAGCCTGGTCATCGCATGCCTTGGCACCGCGACGTTACGTTATTCGAAGAAACCATACACAAAGGTCATAACAATGAAAATGGCAGGCGTAATGCTTTTCTTGCTGGGGATAATTATTGGCGGGACTTCATTCACGCTCGCGTACATTTACTGGCTGGATAGTCCTGTCGGACTACCGTGTCATTCGGTAGGCTATGACGGGACACTCGAAATTCAGAATCGCTTCCTAGGGAAGGAGATATCTTTTCTCAACAATGGAAAATCCATGCTCTTGGCACGAGAGGCCGGACGTAATCGCGGGCCTTTCCCGATGACGATGTTCGATGGAATGCCGTCTGGATCGCCCATGCATTTGGAGTATTGCGGCCCTACCCTCGTACGGATGAATTTAGGCGATCGTGAAATCCTCAAACGCACGCAGAAAAGCGCCGAAGATAGCCGAAAGGCGGGCATGCTGCAGTGGGGATGGGGAGTAATTCTTGGCGTTTTGGCTGCGCTATTGGGCAGCTGGTTGGCACGGCGCGCACCCGATTAAACTGACCGTAGTTCCAGTCAAGGCCATCTCGGTTCGCAGCAACGAACGTCGGCTCTGGGCGGGCCGCAACGTCAGATTTGGGTTGCGGATTCAACCGGTCGACGCAACGGTTTGACGAAATCGTTCGGCATGTCCTAAACGCGGGGCGAACAGAGCCATCATATTTCAGCAAGACGAGATAAGTAAGCGCTTGGGAGCAACTTTGGGGGTACGATTGGGGGTATGAAATCATCAACCAATTTATACATTTCCAATTGGCAGTGCCTTTCACCGCCTTTCCGATTCCTCTTTCCACCAAAAGATTCAAGCACTTAGCCCAGCCCTAACCGGCTGGGCTTTTTGCTTTCTGAATCCGTGTAAGGGCCGGTGTAAGTGATTTTTCGCTATGTTTTGCACCGACCCACACAGGCGACACGACGGGGCGGATTCGCGTGACGCAAGATCAGGCTTGACACGCTCGTATGCACCTGCACGCAAAGCACCCGATACCACGTATAGGCTTCGCCCAAACCCGCCCGCTTCAGCAACCATGGCGGCGGCATGGATCGGCTTGTGCATTCGAGCGATGCTCTATCGATATTCATCAATCTCGACCGTGCCACCCATCGCTTCCATCATCGCCGTGATCCCCCACATCGTCGGACAGCAATTCGGAAAGTTCGTCCGGGCGGAGCGCCCGCATCGCCTTCTCGATTTTCCTGTCATATTTGCGATCGTTCGGGTCAAGCCCGCCAAGACGTGCCTTGCGCGCGTACTTCTGTACGAAGCAACCAAGTTCGCCAGCCAGGCGCGCGCGCTTTGTGATTCGCATCTCAATCGAATGATTGCGGCACAATCCGGCCACCTTCAATCACAAGATGCCGCGCATCGCGTTTTTTCTCGAAGAACCGCCAGTCCTCATCGTCCCCCGCTCCGTTCATTGCTACGATCAAACGGAACGATTGCGACAGAGAAATGACCAGGCCGCATTCCGAGTTGGCCGATATACCTTCGACAATGACCGGGGCAAGTCGAGCTAACGCTTCTCTCAGAGAAATTACAAACGCGTTGACTTCCTCATCAAAACCCACCAGGGATTTTTCAGTCGGGATACTTTTTCCCGCCTTACTCAAGGTCCAGGCGCACTGAATATGCAAAGCCCATGCGCTGACTTGCCTGGGTACGCCATAGAAGTTTCTCTCCTCATGCTTCGGTCCAAAACCCAAGGTGAGCATATCCGCTGCGCGACTAATGCCAGTCCACTGCAAAACCTTTTAGCACGGACAAACGCCATTCTATTTCTATGGCAGGGACTCTCATACTCATGCCGCAATAACCTCTAACGTTTCAAACTCGATAACAAGTTCTGCGCCACAGGTTGAGAAAAGCTGCGCAATTTTGCAAGGTTGTCTATCCGTCCAATGTTGGGACTTGGCGAGTACCAGTTGCGCTTTCTCATAACGCGGAGTTCCCGGTTCCAGTACTTTAATCTCGTATACGATGTTCTGTAGCCCGAGATCTTCGAGTACACACCGGTTCATCCCCACGAAAGATACGGACGCGCGCTGGTCTTGCAGGTACATACCAAGTGTTAGTGTTTCGCGTTCTTTTGATACATGAAGCGTGTCCATATACCAGTCATGAAAATACTCAAAATCTTTCAAATTATCCATATCGCAATATTAATAAGGGAGAATTGACACGGCATTCCCAAGGTCACGACTCCGGCCATCCCAATTGTGCGAATGCGGCGCACCAAAACCATGGTCGTGATCAAAATCAATATCAACGGCAGCGTTGCCGTTGGCATCATACAGCCGCAATTGCCCACTTCCAGATGGATTCTCGACCCACGTATTAGGCGGGCCGTTCTCAATTGGCATACCGCCATAGGTTTCAGCATCGCCGTTAGGCGCGTCAAGCGGCTTGTACCCGAACGGCTGTGCACGGCCGAGGTTCTGCGGCGGGGTTCGTGAGCGTCCGCGACAATCGCACGTCCATGCGATGCCCAGGGCTTCGGCCATCTCGTAACCGGTTGGCAGCGAGCGCAGCCGGTCAAACGGAAAGAACT
>NZ_JAAGPQ010000192.1:0-3211 GCF_017104985.1 Paraburkholderia sp. Ac-20342
TGCTCAACGTATGCGCCAGCGCTGCTTCAGCGAGCTCGCGAGGGTAGGTGGTCATTTCGGCGCACCAGTCACGGAACGTCGACCGGAATCCGTGAACCGTCAGGTCTGAATAGCCGACCTTGCGCAGTACCTTGCTCGCAGGCACAATCGCGAAACTAGCTCTTAAAACCGTATACGGTTGCCAACGCGCCCCGGCGTATCGCTAGCCGGGGCCGTCGATGTGCCGGGAGCAGGGCGCTTCCAGCCGCGGCAAATACGCATGACGTACATGGCCGTATCTCGGCGGGAGTGAGTTCCTCGCCATCTTTCCGCAGTACTGCGGATGCGACTGAGCGGATGCATAAGTCACGTAACAGCCGAGCAGGTTCGGCACGAACGCGCGGGTTTTATCTTGTACAGAGCACCGCGCGCCGCATCAACTGCTTCAATCGACACCCACGTTAACCGCAATGGATGCGTTGTTACTCGCTCTGTGCCGGCCGTCCCGTCTTGACGGCATCAAGTGCCGAAATTGCGGCAAGCAGCCGTTTCGATGAAGCCGATTCGAGCAATTGCAATCCCGCGCGCAGCAGTTCACTCTTCTTGACCGCGACGCCGGCATCGAGGCATTTCCGCTTGAGCAGGGCGATTCGCTCATAGTCGGCCTTGGGCATCGTGAAGCTGTCGCGAACGACCTTGTCTTTCTTCGCATGCCTGACTTTGCTCTTTCCGCCGGCGTCCTGAGCAGGCGCTGCGGCTGCGGAACGAGTCGGTGCGGCAGCGTTGCCTGCCTTGGATTTCTCTGCCTTGGTCTTGCTGGCGCGGACGGTTTTCGCGGGTGCGGCCGCTTCGGGTTGTTCCTTTGCCGCATCGGTCGACTTAGGGAAATGAAACGTCTTCTTTGTAGATTTGCGTGCAGTGACTGTGGCCATATTGGGCTCCTGGTTGAAAACGATATAAACAGTATATACGGTTTATATCGGTCCGTTGCCAGATTCATGGTGTTTTACGCGCGCCGGCATGGCTGGCGCGTGGCTCAGCGTCTCAGCCGGTATCCGGCGTGTCTCTTGACGAATTCATGGAAGTGGCGATTGCCGATCGCGCTCGCCCAGGCATTGACCCAGTCGGTTGCGATCGCTCTTTCTACTGCGGAATCCGCGCGCATGAGGCGAACGGTCGCGATGCGCAGGCGCAAGAGCGCGTATTCCTTCTTCGTACATTCCCTACGCGAAACGGACGTGTCTTCACGCATCGCAGGCAAGCAAAAGATTCGAAAGAAATTCGGCGGCGTAGAACCGGGTTCGCACACATCGATCTTGTGAGCATAGTAGAGTGGCGACATACCTGTCCAGGTGGGGTTTTCGCGAAGCGCGGCGACCGGTTGAATCCGCAGTCGGCTTCGGTCGTTCGATCACGAATGCGCGAGGCGCTAAACCAGGAGAACTGGCAGTCTTGAGACTGTCTCCGGTGTTGCCACGTTATCGCGCGATACGTCGAAGCGTGTCGTGTTCAACGCATGCCGGCCGTCGAGAAATGCAATGCCGAACTCGCATCCACCAGGCCGCGAATCATAAGGTAAGCGAAGAAACCGCTGGAAGCCCGAGCGCCAGTTCAGGCGCGAGCGCAAACCTCGAAAGACGTTGCACCGCGCAGCGGTCTAGCGTTTCGGCTCGGTAACGAAGCCGATTCTGGTCAGGCCACCCGCATAAGCGGCGGACATCACCTGTGCCACGGATTCGTAGGCGGCCTTGCGATCCGCACCGAGATGCAGTTCCGGCAGCGGATTCCCGCGTGCGGCAGCGACGATCTTCTCGCGCAGCGCAGCGGGTCCGACCGGCTGGCCGTTCCATAACACGGTGCCGTCGGCCTCGATCGATACCTCGATCTGCGCCGCCTTCGTGTCTTCCTGGCGGCTGCTGGCGTGCGGCAGTTCGATGTTCACCGCGTGGCGTAGCGTGGGGATCGTCACCATGAAGACGATCAGCAGCACCAGCATCACGTCGACGAGCGGCGTCATGTTGATGTCGGCCATCAGGCCGTCGTCTTCGTCGTCGGTAAAAGCGGCGAGTGCCATTTCCGTACCTGGCGGGGATCAGTCGTTGACGGTGGCGAGCCGCAGGCCGGCGCCCTGTTCCGAGGCCGGCAGGCTCGGGTCGCTCACGCAGTACGCGTGAAGCCCATGCGCGAACCGCTTCAGCTTTCCGGCGAGCGCCTTGTTGGCGCGTGTCAGCGCGTTGTAACCCAGCACGGCGGGAATCGCGACAAAGAGGCCGAACGCCGTCATGATCAGCGCCTCGCCGACCGGGCCCGCGACCCGGTCGATCGACGACTCGCCCGCCATGCCGATCGCCAGCAGCGCGTGATAGATACCCCATACCGTACCGAGCAGCCCGACGAACGGCGCGGTACTGCCGACCGACGCGAGGATTGAGAGTCCGCTCTGCAGATGGGCGATGCTTTCGTCCATCGTGTCTTTCAGGCAGCGCGTGATCCAGTCCGACACGTCCACGCGCTCGCGCTGAAGCGGCTGCATCCGGCGATGATGCTCGGCCGCTTCCTTGCCCGCCAGTGCGAGCGCGAGAAACGGATTGGCGCGCAGCATTGCCGCACGGTTTTCCGCCGGCTTCGCGCTGTCAGTAAAGGCATCCAGATGTCGGGTGGCCTGTTCGACGCTGCGGGCCAGCCGCTTGAGCCGGATCACGTTCCAGCCTTTGACGATCATCACGCTCCACGAGAGCACCGACATGACCAGCAGTGCGAGCGCGATGCCGCGCGTCACGAAATCGCCGGCTGTCAGGAAGTGCGCAATACCGTAGTTCTGCATAATAGATTCCTCGTTGAATATCCGCGCTAGTCGTTCAGCGCGAATACGAAAGGAACGGACGTCGGCACACGGCGCGGCGTGCCGTTCTCAAGATAGGGCCGGCAGCTGCTGTCGCGCACGGCGGCCAGCGCCGCTTCGTCGAGACGGCTGTGTCCGCTGCTGCTTTTCAGTTCCACGGACTCAGGCTGGCCCGTCAAGCCCACGATGAACTTCACCGTCACGGAGCCCGATTCGCCGCGTTTGCGCGACAGTTCCGGGTAGGGCGGCTGGGCAATGCCGCAGTGCAGATGCGAGATATCCTGCGGGGCATCGAGGGCCATCGTGGGGCGGCCCGGGCTCGCGTCGGGCGGCGAAGAGGGCGGCGCCGGCGGGGCGGATGCCGCGGCGGCTGGGGTCGCGGCGGGCGAT